>JAEEKU010000071.1 GCA_016282555.1 Methanomassiliicoccaceae archaeon | reverse complement strand
GGGAGCTTATGGTCGCGCTCAGCCTGAAGCCCGGAATGTTCTCCGTGAACAGGAATTCAGGAACTCTGAGGGAAATCTCTCCCGTATCCAGAAACAGAGACTGCACGGCGGAGGACAATCCGAGCACGTATCCCCAGACCGGCGAGTAGAAGTAGCCCTCCAGCCCGTAGAGGCCCTCTCCCGCGCGCATGTTTCTGATCGCGAGCGCCCAGTAATCCACATCGTAGCACTGGGAGAATCCGGCGAGGACAAGCCTGATAACCGTTCCCGCGACGATCACCGAGAGCAGCGGATGATTCATGACGGCCATGCGGATCTCGTTCATGGAAGGACTCTCCGTATCTGGCGTACGTTCCGCCGATGAAGATGTAAAGGCGGCCGTCCGGAGGAGAATCCAGCTCTCCGGTTATCTTTCCGCGTATGCTGCTTTTTTCCGCGCCGCAGAGGACGGTTCCGTAATTGATCCCGGCGGCGATTATCTGTCCGATGTCGTCGATCTCGTTCATATCGAAACCGCCCCCGATCACGCACACGCTTCCCTTGCCGGATTTCGCGAATGCGATGCTGGAGAAGGTTCCGTCGGTGAATCCGAGGATCTGAGAGTTCTTGTTTTCAAGAGAGAACATCAGATTGCTGCTTCTCAGGCATAATGCGTTCGTTAGTTCAGAGGACGGAGCATCGGAGTTTCTCAGCACGGTGTTGACTTTCGTATCCCCGATGAAAACCGAGCTCCCTCCGGGAATCTCGCGCAGTCCGGCGCCGTCGGAGCAGAAGCGTCCGATCTCGGAACTCATCCAGTACAGCGTTCCTCCGGATCTGACCCACGCCGGAAGAGGATCGCCGGCATTGCCGGAGTATATCTCCGCCGGGACCGAGTAGGAGATCACCATAAAGCCGCACCCGGAGGGGTTCTCCGCAGTTTCCGACAGGTATTCCGACGCTTCGGACGGCCCTCCGCATTCGGTATCGCAGAATCCCCTGACCTTAAGCAGCACGGCGATCTGCTTCGCGTAATACTCCTGATCCAGATAGTACGGTTTGCTTTTTTCGTACGCTTCCTGGTAGTAATCCGAATGGAAAGGATCCAGATAAATGAACAGGCGCTCCGTGGGAACTCCCCCGGAAACGGTTACGGCGTTCATAACGTCATATCCGGACGAATACGCGCTGTACGAGAATTTTCCGTCCGCGTACTCCGCGTCCGCGTCGTACGAGTATAAACCGCCCGCGTAGACCGCCGCCTCTCCTATCACTATCACGAGGCATAACGCGGCGGCGAGTACGGTCAGGCGGTTCCTGGCGTTCATCTGACTTTCTCCAGGGCGAGCAGGAGCTCGTCGTAGTCCGGCTCGGACAGGTTGCCGATGTGTCCGACGCGGAGAACTTTGTCTCTGAGATCACCTCCGCTCGGGGTCACCGTGAGCCCGTAATCATTTCTGAGGGTTTCGAATATGCCGTAGGCGTTTTTTTCGAAAATCAGAGGCGTAACCGCGTTGGAGAGAGGGTAGTCCGGGATGTTCAGTCCGGATTCCGAGGCTCTTTTTCTGAAATAGGACGCCAGCCCCGCGGTTCTGGATATCACGCTCTCCACCCCGGCGGAGTCAATTTTTCTCAGTGCGGAATTGAGATCCAGGAGAATGCCGACGGCGGGAGTGAACGGGGTCTGGCCGCGTATCTGGTCGTCCGCATGCCTTTTGAGATTGAGATAGTACATATCTTTCCCGCCGTCCGCGATTCTCTCGTCGAATACTTTTTTGCCCATCACGACCGAAGACAGTCCCGGAGCCAGAGAAAGCGCTTTCTGGGAGCTCAGGATTATCTCGTCGATTCCGTACTTCTCCATATAGACAGGATCCGCGAGGAACGAGCTGATCGCATCAGCCACCAGGCAGATCCCTTCCCTTCTGCAGAACCTGGATATCATTCCGATATCATAAAGCTGGCCCGTGGAAGTTTCGTCCAGATTCACCAGGAATCCGGAATAGCCTCTTCCGGAGAATTGTTCGAGATGCGATTCGGAAAAGGTCTCCCCGAACGCGAGAACGATATCGTCGTGAAGTATTCCGTGTGCGTCGCAGATCTCCGCGAAACGCTTTCCGAATCCCCCTCCGACGACGATCAGCACCTTCTCTCCTTTTCTGAACGTGCATCCGACGGCCGCTTCCATCGCTCCGGTTCCGGAAGCCGTCAGAAATACAGCTCTGGATTCTTTCTCCGCAAAAAGAAGTTTTTTAAGAAGGTATTCCGAGTTAAGCATTATTTCGGAAAAATCCCGGGTTCTGAAATAAGGGAGCTGCTTTCCGGAATACTCCGAAACATCGGGAAATATCATTACGGGCCCGACTGTAAACAGCTTTTCTCCTCTGGCCATAGCCGGTCATTCTCATTACAGATAAAAAACTTAGACGGAGAGCATACGGACGGCCCGTAAGGTCATACGCTGATTGCGCGGGATTTACGGCAAATGAATAATACAACGATGCAGTCTCGGGAACCGTGCCCTATTCCAAGGAAGAGATCAGGAACTCCGTGAACTGCGAGGGAGAATACTTCACCGGTTAGTGGGTATTCGCGTATCTGGGCTATCAGCTGGCCAGGGTTCTCGTGAGAACCAGGATCACCCCGAACCAGATAACCTGGATCTGGGGAGCGATGATGTTCGTTTCGTCTCTTCTTTTACTGTTCAACGACTGGATTCTCAACATCGTCGCGGGTCTGGGATGGCTTTTCGCATACGCTCTGGACTACACCGACGGGGGCATAGCGCGCCTGAAGCATCAGTATTCGAAGCGCGGCGCGTTTCTGGATCTCGTCAATCATACGATCAACTACCCGATGCTCTTCATATGCGCCGGAATAGGCGTCTGGCGCACCGGAGGATGTCCCTGGTTCGATTTCCTTCCTTCGGAGGCGTATATCCTTCTCGGAGTCGCCGGAGGGCTGGGATGCGTCACCATAATGCTGATGCCCACCCTGTACCGCAGGGTCAGTCCCGGAGAGACCGTGGGTTCCAGCACCGAGATAGAGGGGGAAGCGGTCGGAGGATGGTTCCGGAAGATGATGAACGTCAATCCTCTGACGTTCACGAATATGATGGCTTTGATCGTCGTATTCGGGTTATTCAACCAGATGTGGTTGTTCGTTCTTCTTTTCGGTCTCGGATTCGCTGCCGGAATGGTTTTCAGGTTCTCGGTTCTCTACAGAAGGCTCGAGTGAGCGCGCGGCTCTCCGGTCTTTTTAAAATAAAACCGGATGATGCCGGAAGGATGATATCGGTGGTCAGCGGCTCCGGGAGCCCGGAGCTCAGGGATCTCATGCTGGAAGAATTCCGCAAGGCCGGAGAGCTGTCCGGGAAATACGCCGGAAAGACTTTCATCGCGGTTGCGGACGGCAAGCCTCTGGGAATAATAGGGTTCCGGGACGTCCGGGAGTATTCCATAGATCTGCTGCATGTATCCCCCGGTTCTCCGGAAGATACCGCGGATCGCCTTATCAGGGCGGTTCTGGCATCGGCCGCCGGGGGAAACGCGGATCATGTCTCCGTCCATTCATCCGACAGCTCCGGCGAGGCCGGGAGGGCATGCCGCAGGCTGGGGTTCGGCGAGTACGGAAACTGCGTCTGCTGCCAGAGGCCTGGATCGGTGTGTCTCAGGAAAGAATTCCGATATCGCAGCAGCCTGCCGATCGGTTTTTTCAGGGATTCCGGAACGAACATCATGATGATCTCGCGCTCTTTGCCGCTGAACGCTCTCACGGCGAACAGTATGTAAACGAGGAACGCCGCAAGGAATCCGGCCAGGAACATTATCCATCCGGAGTCCAGGGACACGTACCGGGAAACCGCCGCCAGAACAATTACGCACGCGATCCCGGCGATATAGGCTTCCCCCAGCGGAACCAGCAGACGGGAATCAGTTATCGATCCGACGTAGGAGATGATGAACAGGGACAGGGCTATGGTGCAGGCCGACCATACGCAGATGGCACCCGTTCCCTCCAGATCCGTGAAGCTGAGAACAATGGACGAAGCTGCGATGTTAACGATTCCCATGAATACGGTGAATACAGTCGCCGGTCTGATTCTGAGCATGACTATGGGGACGCACTCCACCGCGGCCATGGCGCACATCGCTATATCCCCGATCAGGGCTATGCGCAGTAGGGCCGCCAGATGAACGTTCTCCGCGCCAACCCAGATCGTGATCAGGTCCGGCGCGAATACTATGATGAACGCTATGGGGAGAGCGAACAGGAAAGCTATCGCTTTGACCGCGACCCGGAGCAGAGAGCTCAGGCCTTCCCAGTCCTTCCCGGCGTACAGTTTGTAAATGGAAGGCTCGATGGAGACCGTAAACGAAGCGGTGGCGGTATGTATCATCGAGACCAGCGACGAAACGATGGCGAACCCCCCTCCGGCCTCCTCCCCGGCGAAAATGTTGACGAGGACTATCGACGCCTGGATAAACAGCAGATTTCCGATCTTCAGCGCAACGGCCCAGACGCCCAGGGATCCCATCTCTTTGAAGAGTTTTCCGTCGTAATCCGCCGGGCGTATTCTCAGAACCGGATATATTCTCTTAGCGAAGGCGTACGTCATCACGAAGAATACCGATGCGGAAACGAGATACGAAAGCCCGACCTCCGAAAGGGACGGAGTTCCGAAGGAGAACAGGATGAAAACTCCCGCGACCTGTATCACGGAATACATCATTTTGGCTATGAACAGGTACGACATTCTGTTGAACGCGTAGAAAACGAATGAGAAAGAAGATGTCAGGACTACTATCAGCGATGACAGAAGGATCGACAGGAAAAGAAACTGGACGTCGGATGCGGAGTTGGGGCCTACGCTGAAGATGTAAGGCGAGAGGAACGAGATTATAATTATGGCCGGAACGAGGATCACGCATCCCTTTCCGATGCCGAAGAAGGAGGAGTTGAAGTATTTCAGGGCCTCGTCGTCTCTGCGGCGGTTGACCGCATCGATCGAATACCTCGAACAGGCTTCCATCAGGGATTCGGCTATGATCATCACGTACATCGTCGTCGTAGTAGCGACGGGAATGACCGCGTACGTGGAGATGCCCAGAACGTCCAGGTAATAGGGCACCATCATTATTCCGATCAGAGCCATTACGCCGGTTTTGATTATGTTGGTGACGGTATTCGCCAGTGTCTTGCTGAAAAAACCGCTGTCCTCCGTTACTATCCCTCCCGGCGCCTGACGGTTCCCGATCTCATTGCCTATATATTATTTGCCGAGAACTCCGGAAAAAGCATAATAGGGTATCGCGATCAAGCGGCCAGATGAACGGGACTCAGGAAGTTCTTCTCAGAATGTACAAAGATATCAAAGCCGTGCTGGATCGCCACGGGATAAGGTATTACGCCTATTTCGGAACCGCCGTGGGCGCGGTGAGGCATAACGGCTTCATTCCTTGGGACGACGATCTGGATCTGGCCGTGTGGCTCGAGGACATTCCCGAGATCAACCGTGTTCTCTCCGCGGAGCTGGACCGTTCTCTTTATTACTACCATATTCCGCGCGGAGACGATCATCCGCATGTTATTTCTTTGGCCGGAGGTCCGGAGAGCATACGTGATCGCACCGCGGTTTTCATCGATCTTTTCCCGCTGGCCGGATATCCTTCCGGCGCCGTGAGAAGAGCGTTCACCGGAATGTCGTACTGGCTGGATATGATTTCCACTTACATAATGGATCATACCGGCTCCGGGATCGTATGGAAGTTTTTCGGTTTTTTACACAGAGCATCGATTCCTCTGGCGGAAATCTCCCGCGGGAAGAACTGCGATTATATCACCGTCGAGTGCACCAAATACAAAGATTCCGTCTGTCCGAAGAAACTGTTCGAAAAGAGCGTCATGTTCAGGTTCGAGGATACGGAAATCCCGCTTCCCTCAGAGTATCATGCCGTTCTGACCGGCATCTACGGGGATTACATGACTCCCCCTCCGGAGGCGGAGCGCGCGGGAGCGACAGGATTCCCGCTCAGCGCTTACAGGGACTGGCTCATCGACAGCGGGAAACTTTGATTGTAAAATGATCCCGGCCCGGTCCGGCCGGGAGGTGAGAGGTTTCAGCGGTATTCTCTGATGAATCCGTCGGCCATCATCTTGGCGGTGAGGCTTCTGGATCTGTTGATCATGAATTCCGCCTTCTCGCGGAGCTCCTGTCCGGAGAGTTTCAGTCTCGCGACTCCCTGCTCCTGGGCTTTGAGTCCGACCGCTACGGCCTCGTCGATGAAGGCATCCGTCTCGGACATCGTCGGGATGATGTACTCTTCGGTGATGCCCTTCTTCTCGGCGGTCTTCGCGAGGGATCTGGCTGCGGCGATGCACATCTCGTCGGTGATGGTTTTCGCTCTCACGTCGAGAACTCCGCGGAAAATCGCGGGGAATCCCATAGAGTTGTTGACCTGGTTGGGGAAGTCGGATCTTCCGGTAGCGAACACTCTGCATCCGTGCTCTTTTGCTTCCCAGGGCCAGATCTCAGGGATAGGGTTCGCTGTAGCAAAGATGATCGGGTCATCGGCCATGAGATCCACATACTCCGGGGGAATCGTTCCGGGTCCGGGTTTGGAGGCCGCGATGACGATATCCGCTCCCTTGAAGGCTTCTTTCATTCCTCCGGTCTTTCCGGCGCCGTTCGTCTTCTTGCATATCTCCCATTTCTGTCTGAAGCTTCCCTCGACATCCTTCCTTCCGAGGTTCAGGATTCCCTTGGAGTCGCACATGCACATGTTTTCCGGTTTGAATCCGGTAGCAAGAAGGAGTCTGGCGATGGCTATGGAAGCGGCTCCCGCGCCTATGACGGTGATGCTGGCTTCCTCCAGCTTCTTGCCGACGAGCTTCATGGCGTTTATGGCGCCGGCGACTTCGACGGTGGCGGTTCCCTGCTGATCGTCGTGCCATACGGGGATCTTGCAGTCTCTCCTGAGCTCGTCCAGAATGTCGAAGCATTTGGGGTTGGAAATGTCCTCCAGATTAATTCCTCCGAACGAGGGAGCGATGAGCCTAACAGTCTCAATGATCTTGTCCGGGTCTTTGGTGTCGAGGCATATGGGGACGCAGTCGACTCCGCCGAGGTACTTGAAAAGCATTCCCTTTCCCTCCATGACGGGCATCGCGGCTTCCGGGCCTATGTCTCCTAGGCCGAGAACGCGGGTTCCGTCGGACACGACCGCTACGGTGTTCCACTTCCAGGTATGCTCGTATACTTTGTCGGGATTCTTCGCTATGTCCTTGCAGGGTTCGGCGACGCCGGGGGAATACCATATGGCAAAATCATTGAAGTCCCTGACGCACGCTTTGGGGACAACCTCTATTTTTCCGCCGTAATACGGATGCATAGCCATGGCGTCTTTTCCGGGCTTCTGCGCCCTTTCCAGCCTCTCTTCCGGGGTCAGATCTTTAAAATCTTTCTTTTCATTTGCCATTTTAAATCACCGAATTTCTACGAATTTCGTAAGAAATACTTCGAATTCAGAAACAAACTATGCCTTTTTCCTATTTATATCTAATCTGGACTGCCGGTATTCCGGAAGAAGGTTCCGCCGGCGAGGAATCAGGCTGTTCGATCCGTTCCGGAAAGGGAACGGGCTGCGGACTTTATTGTGAAAATATCAAAAAATGGAAAGTGGCGGTTTCCCGCCGTTTAAAATCAGGAAGAGGTTACTCTGGGGTCGAGACCGGAGTGGACGACCTCTCCGACGACAAGCACGGTGAGCTTGTGGGTGATCTGGGTCGATCCGACGGCGGGTCCTTTGAGGTAGATCTCAACGACGCCGGAGTCAGTGGTCTCGGAACCGTAGACGTAGTTTCCGTTCTTGTCTTTCTCGAGTTCTTGCTCGACGGCCTTTCCCTCATCATCGATGATCTGGTGATAGGCTTTGACACTGGGGTTGGAGGTCTCTCCGTCGGTCTTCAGGGTCTTGATCTGGATGGAGTCTCCGCCCTTGATGATCTTGGAACTGTCTCCGTGAACCGGAGTGTGGTCCTGATCGGGAATTTCCTCTCCGGAAGGATCCAGTTCGACGACTT
>JAEEKU010000070.1 GCA_016282555.1 Methanomassiliicoccaceae archaeon | reverse complement strand
TGATAGTCTGTATACGGATACTTTCTCTTTAATCAGGACCTTGCCGCCGAGCTTGTATCCGTCCGATACTCTCTCCGCGATCTTCCCGTTCTTTTCCGGATCCCCCGTCGGAATGATCCCGACCACGCGCTGGTGGATGCCGTTGAACTTCTCGTACGGGAACTGCCCTATGAACACCCCGCTGTCCGAGAGAATGTTGTCCATATCCACTTTGTAAGCTTCGAAAGAGGAGAGGACCTCTTCGGCGCTCATTCCGGAGTATCTCTCGCGGATATCGGTGCAGAGCCTGCAGTAGTCCTCCCTCATGGCGGATATCTGCTCCATCACTCTGATGAAAGATTTATCTGTGATTTCGGCATCCCTTCTTTCCACCGCCGCGAGAAGAGTCTTCATCTGTTCTCTGGAAGTCACGTAGGACGAGAAATCCTGTTTCTTTTTGGAAAGCAGTTCCTCCATCCCGGCTTTTATCCCGGCGAGATCCTCTTCGTATGCCGATCCGCCGGACATCTTGGCGCTTATTCCGGAGAGGGTATCGTTTATGCGGCCGAGCTGCTCTGAAATCTCCGGAGGCGTTTTATCTGTTGTATCGCTGATAAGGGATCTGATCTCGTCCAGTTCGGTTCTGAGCGCGGCATCGGGTTCCTGCTTTTCCGTTCTGCGGGCCGGCTTTCCGGACTGGTTTTTACTTTTACGGCTGCTCATTTCGAAATTCACCATTTTGTTCTTTTCATTGTCCATTACATTCCTTTTCCCTGAGGAGCCATATGAAAGGGTCCTTCGCTCTGACCGGAGCAAGGTAGACGACGCCTCCCTTGTCAGGATCGTTTCCGAGCGCCGAAGCCGCGAAGAAGCGGCAGCGATCGAACCCGTTCACCGTTTTTATGAAACCCTGGATACTTCTCCCGATGCGCTCAGAGACTTCGGAGTTGATCATTTCCGAGTCTTCCTCGTACTCTTCCCCCTCCGCGGCTTCCTCGGGAATGAACAGGGCGGAACTGCGCGGAAGCCCGGCGGATATCCTGTCGGATTTCATGAGGACGACCGCGACCGGGATTTCCTTTATTCCTTCGAGAGAAACCAGATAGTTCAGGATGTTGAGGGCGCTGTCCGTTTTCGATAAATCGACGGCGAACAGTATCCCGGATGCCTTGGCGATATACTTTTCCGGTGCGGACTTCTCCCTGTTTCCGGAACTTTCGAGATCCTCGCCCGGGATGTCGATGATCGAGACGAATCTGTCGTCCGACGTGAAATGGAGAATCCTGTTTCCGGATACGGAGGGCGTCCTGTCCAGAGCCTTGTTGTTCCGTATCCGGTATCCTTTTTCGAAAAGCGATTCCGAATAGCCGTCCGCGAAATCCCAGCCGGAGCTGATGAATTCGCTGACCGCCGCGGAAATGAGACTGCTTTTTCCCGATCCGGAGGATCCGATGACTGCGATGCCCGACGCTTTCCCGGCGGGTTCGGGATTGTGGCATACCGGGCATACCCTGATGAGATCCGTGCTCTTGCACCTGTCGCATCTGTTTCTTCTTACTGCATGGTATTCCGCGTCGGCGGCGATGCCCTGAAACCTGCTTCTCTCCTCGTCCTTCTCTCCGCGTGAGACGCAGTCCCGGTTTCTGCACAAATAATGCGGCTCGGTATAGGATGAGAAGCAATAGCAGCAGAAATATCCGGTTTTGCCGGTTTCCTTCTCTTTTTTACTGAATAAAGCCATATCGCATCCCTCGTCCGGTACAGATGAGTCTGTATCTGTCGTATTCCGAATCATCCGTGAAGAACAGCCTCACGGTTCCCGATCTGCTGCACCGGAATCTGATTTCCGCCTCGCTGCGGGGTATTCTGTTGCTTTTGTAAATCGCTTCCCCGTCGTCTATGCCGAGGGGGACTCCGGACGCGATGACTGCTCTGAACGCGGGTATCTCCTGAGCGTCAGATTTTATTCTTATCGTGATTCCGTCTTTCGACCGCTCCGCGGTATACCTTATTCTCGCTTCGCGGTTCAGATTCACATGCACCGCATCGGATTCCGGACGCTCAGCGTTGATGTGATGGATGGCGTAGAGATCCGCGGAAACGAATCCGGAGGGTATCGCGAGCCCTCCGGCAGTGATGTAATCGCTGTAAGTAATCATCCTGACTTCGTCCGGACCGTTTCCTCTGAGTACGGCTCTCGCAGATACCGCGGTATCCGGCCAGTCCATGAACAGAACGCAGTCTCCGCCGGCGTATTTCTTCCTTATGTTGGAGAAACATCCCACGGTGCGGATTCTGGCTCCGGTGCAGAAAACAGCGTAGCTGCTGTTCAGCATTATGGCGGGATGGATGTAATATTCCAGACTGTCTCCCAGAGAGAACGTTGTCTCGCAGATTCCGGGACCGGACGACGAAACGGGCGCCTCCGTGCCGTCCAGACGGATCAGGGCGTTCTCGTAAAGAGGGGTTTCCGACACGAATACGGAAACGGGCAGATCGATCGGATCGTGGACGAGCGTGTACGTGCCGTCCGCGTTTCTGCTGATGGAATAATCCAGCGGCTTCGGGTAGGAGAACGGGGACGTTTCGATGATCTCTTCGGCGGTTTTTATGCTGCCGCCGATATCGTACTCCGTGACGACGCGGTATTCGTATCCGGTGTTTTCCTGGCATAGATCTTCGATGACGCAGGCTTCCTCCGGGAACATGAGCTCCGAGGACTCCCCGGTTTTCAGATCTTTTTTGAATATGCGCACGCGTCTGGAGCCGGAGGGTCTGGCGAAGCTTATGCGGAATCCGCTGAGAACGGGTTCGATTATCGTCCCCGCCTTTTCGAGAGTCTCTATCGTCAGCACGGACTCCTCCGTGGTAAGAATTCCCCAGCGCTCGGGACGGACGGAATAACGGTACGCCGTTCCCGATTTCACGTCCGAATCCGTAAACTCCGTCTCCTGGATGACGGCGGCGGGGGATCCGTAATCGAACGGACGCCCTCCCGTGCTGCGGTAGATGCGGAACTTGACGTTCTCCGTCTGGACCGGATAGATATTCAGTCTGACCCGGCCGCCGTCGTAGCGTATTTCGGTTCTGCCGATGCAGTCGGGCATCATTTCGGAGATATAAGCCGAAGATTCGGGATAATCCGGACATACCGCGGCGGCTTCGGAGTACAGTTCCTGTTTTCTGCCTTCGTCAGGCTCCTCCGACGCCATGGCACAGTATCCGCGGGCTTTGTTTACCCTGCTCTCCGCATCCTCGCTTATCTTCCCGAAACTGAAAATTTCGGATGCCAGCCCCGGATGATTCTTCATAATCTCGGAGCATTTCTGCGATATTGCGTAATAATTGCCGGTTTTGGAGAGCTCTTCGAACTCTTTCCTCTCGGAATCGAGAAGCAGTTTCTTCTCTTTCAGTTTCTCGTAGAAAAGAGGTTCGGTCTCTCTGAAATAATCGATTTTCTTCATTTTGTCCAGAAGAATCCCGGCTTCCTTCAGGGATCCTCTGCCGAAGAGCGCGTTGTACTCGCCGAGCATCTCCCCGCAGGTTCTTTTGTATCCGTCCAGATCCTTTCCGCACTTGGAACAGCTGCTGTTTCCGAAGGACTGCCCGGTTCCGCATCCGGGGCACCTGATGCTCAGACGGATTCCGCACTCCGGGCAGTACTGTTCTTCCCGCGTGAGCATGCACAGGCACTCCGGGCACCTGGAGACGGTGACCGTTCCGGAAAAATCCGCATAAACGGAGTTTTCGAAACAGAAAGATTCGAGGATGCTGCTGCACAATCCGATCTTATCTTCCGGGATTCTGCTTAACAGCGAGTTTATTTCGGAAGAGGGTATGAAACAAGTCTCCTCGAGAAGCTTTTCCTTTATATCCAGCTCGTCCAGCAGCTTCTGGCAGAGCCCGTATTCCGTCGATTTCCGGAGCTTCGATGCATCCTTATAGTCGTTCTGTACGTTATCCAGCACGTTTTTCAGCGTGCCGGCTTCCGGGATACGGTCCCTGTTTTTATCCAAAGCGTCTTTGACGTTACTGTAGACGCGGAAGACTTCGGGCTGCCCGGAACCGGCGGTAAGAACCGGCTCTTTGCCGAGAAATCCCGCAGCGATGTTTATCGCTTCCTGCGGAATGAATGCGCCGATCGGCTTCATCGCCTCGAAAGTCAGATGTCCTTCCGGATGTCCGGGCGGTTCCGAACTTATGTTGAACGTTCTGAACAGATTGCCGACGGTTTCCGGCCCGATGCCCGGGAACAGCTTCATCAGGAACCCTCTGGATCTCTCCAGCTCCTCTTTGCGCACCGCGACCCTTCCGCTGTGAGTCGTAACGGCTCTTCTGGAAATGTTTCTCACATGGTTCTCGATCTGCCTCTTGTAACTGCTCCTGAGTTCGCTGAAAACCGCGGGATTTCCGCGGATCTCGTCCGCCGTCCTCAAGCACTCGCCCAGAGTGTAGCGTCTGCGGGGATTCGGCGAACTCCGGTATTCCTTTTCCCACTCCGGCACTATTTCATCGAGCACAGCCCGGACGTCGATGTCCGCGTAAGGATCGACTCCGAGATATCTGCAGAAATTGTATCCCATCAGGAACACTTCCGTTCAGTTCTGAATGTGCGTCGCGATGGTACGGAATGCGTCATCGAATACGTTTTGGACAGTTATCTCGCCCTCGTAAGTGGATATTTCCCTGAGAACATCCAGATTCGCATCGGCGATGCCCGCGGCGAATATCCTGACGCCCTTGCTCATAAGACGCCTGGCGGTCAGTTTGACGTCTTCTTCTTTATGGAATTCCCATTCCCCGTCGGTCAGAAGAATGATAAGCGTATTATCCTTGTTCATTCTGAGTTTCTCATCCCCGCACCTTCCGCGATCCTCCAGAATCTCCTCGGCCTTGATCAGCGGATCCGCAGTGGTTCCGCCTTCATTTTTAATAGCTTTCACGAATGAATTCTGCCTCCGCACTAAAGAACTGACCAGTTCGTCTCTTCCTACCTGAACGCATTTGATCATTCCGGTCTGCGCATAGGTTACGAGAGAATACCTGATGCCGGCATCCAGGCCGCTGACCAGCTCCCTGATGTTGTCGTTAGCATTGTCCAGTCTAGAGAGTTTGTCCGAGTGTTTTTCGTTCATGCTGTTGGAGGTGTCCACGCAGAATATTATGTCTTTTACCGGTCTGAGATTCCTCTCCGACGGGGGACGGGACATCCAGCTTATATCGTCTTCGACCGGCCTGTTCTCCGATGTAAGGGGATTGCCGTCTTTGAACGCGTTTACGATCGCTATTCCGCTGGCATCGTAACCGACCTCGATATCGATATCAACGCCGAGACCTTCGTTTTCGAATCCGGTTATTACAGATTTTTTAACGCAGCGGCATTCCGCCGGAATATCGGATTCCCCTTCGAACAGATAGACATCTATATGATCGGTCGTGTTGCTGCGCTCCAGCCTGAATCTCTCTCTGGTGATGCTGTTGGCGGGTATTTTGGAGCCGCGCTTCACCATTATCGTATTCTGGAATCTTTTTCCGTCTGCGGACTGTGTAAGGAGCCCCAGACTGTGAGAGGTTATATCCATCAGTTTCTTCGGAGATATACCGGTGTTGAAGAAATAGGAAAGCATCGAAGCGCCGTATGCGACGGCGTATTCGTTGGTATCGTCATGACATACGACTGCCGTCTCCCCGGAAAGATTGTTCCTCAGGTAATCGGCGATTATGGGCATCCTGCAGGAACCGCCGACGAGAAGCAGCTCGTCGATGTCTCCCCATTTCATTTTGCATTCCTTGAGAAGTTTTTCGCAGATATCCAGAGTTCTGTTCATAAGCCCGCAGGACATGTCGTAAAATTCTTTTCTGGTTATCTCGTACTCGCGCCTCTGGAAGTAATCTATTACTATAACTGCCTCGTCGGCTTCGGACAGTCTCCTTTTGGCCGTTTCGGCTGCCTGAAGAAGTCTCTCGGACACGGACGGATCCTCATCGGCTCTGGGATCCAGACTGGAACAGTCCGCGACGAACTTTTCGCAGGCATGATTCATGATGAGCTCGTCCCAGTCTCTTCCCCCGAGATTATGATCCCCTAAAGTCCCGACGACCTCGATTTCCCTGACATTGCCGTCCATGACGTTTTTGATGATGCTGACATCGAAGGTGCCTCCTCCGAGATCGTACACCATCGTGGTCCTGTCGTCGAGTTCGAACCCGTAATAGTACGCGGCGGCAGTGGGCTCGTTGACATCTCTTAAAACCGTGACACCGCATCTCTCGACGGCGTTTATGGTCTGGGTGCGCTGGACGTCATCGAAATACGCGGGAACAGTAACTATCACTTCGATTTTTTCCCCGGGGTAATCAGCACGGACTTTTTTCAGAAGATGATCGACCAGTATCTGGGACAGATCCTCCGGGGAGTACTTGTTGCCCAGATCGTCGCAGTATTCTATATCTCTGCTGCCCATATACGTTTTGAACGCGGTATAGCAGTAAGGGCTCCCTTCCAGCAGTTTGATGTATGCGTTGTATCCCGCCGTTACCCCTCTGTTCTGGAAGGATACGATAGACGGAGTGAGGACTCTTCCGTCTATGTCCTTGAGAAGCCGGGGGTTGTGTCTGCCGTCGTAAATGGATATTGCCGAGAAGGTTGTGCCGAGGTCCAAGCCGATTCTGACCATGCTTTTCCGTATATCTATTACCGCTTTAAAGGTTGTTTCCGAGTTCATCGCGGGTTAAAAACGGTCATTTTGCGCCGTCGATTTTTATGATTTGGGCGTTCTGCCCCCTCATAACCGTTTCTATGAATTCCTGAGAATATCTGTTTCCCCGGGATGCGGATTCGGCGAACAGTTTCAGCGCCTCTTCGGTGTTTTTTTCGGTTCCTATTCCGGAAAACATCATGCGCGCCTTCATGAAAAGAGCATCGGCATCGCCGGAACCGGCCGCTCTGCTGTATAAAGAGAAAGCTTTTTCCGGATCTTTCCCGACGCCGGCGCCCTCGTAATACATGTTCGCCAGAGCGAAAGTGGCCGCGGCGAATCCGCTGTCGGAGGCTTTCCCGAACCACTGCTCCGCCGGGACGGAAGACTTGATCGTTCCGTCGCGGACCATCGTGCCCACCTTGTACTGGGCTTCCGGAACTCCCCTCTCCGCCGCGGAGACGAAGTATCCTGCGGATTTTCCGGCATCGGCCGCGGTTCCCACCCCGTCCGCATACAGACATCCCAGTTTGAAAGCGGAAACGGCGTCCTGTTCCGCGGATTTTTCAAGATATCCTATCGCGCCGGCGGGATCCTCCGGCCCCCCGTACCCGCACAGAAGAATATCGGCTATTTCGGAAAAGGCTTCCGTCATTCCGGAATCCGCGGCCGCTTTCATCCATTTTCTGCATTCCTCCGGATTCTCTGCGTAACCGGCGGTTCCGGAATACAGCATTCCGAGCCTGTACATGGACGGAGGATGGCCCGCCTCGGCGGCTATTCTGTACAGTTCGGCCGCGGCTTCCGGATCGGGTTCCTCCAGAAGGCCCGACATCTTCATCTCGGCGATCCCGAAAAACGCGTTGGGATAGCCCTGGAGAGCCGCTTCTCTGAACAGTTCGTACGCTTCGGCGGGTTTGTCAAAGAATATCGATACGGCTTCCTGGCAGAGCTCCCCGGGATCTCTCATGCCCCGGAAGAAGCGTTCTGAATATATCTGTCCAGCGGAAATTATATTGGCGGATGCGGTTACGGGAGCATGGTTAAGGGCCCCCTCGTGAAGCTGGCTTTCGCTCTGGCGCTGGTTCTGATAATAATGTCGTTCGCGATAGCGCTGTTCCCCGGATACATAGAGATTCTGGGCACCGTCTCCGCGGCGGTCGCCGTCGCCGTGGTAGCGGTTCTGATCTTCATGCTGATCCGCATGCGCTCGGCGCGATTCAAGGAATGAGAAGCACGGTCGCGGAGTCGTATTCGTCCGGACAGTCTCCGACCATCATGGAGTCGCTGGTAGTCTCGCAGTAGTAGAACTTCTTTCCGGCCTTGGTGTAATAGACCCCGTCTTTGACGTAATCCAGGGCGACTCCCGATGCCGCATGCCCCTCGTCGTAGTCGTCGTAGATGAGCAGAACCGTCGCATAGCCCAGCTCTCTCATCAGCGCGCAGTACAAGAGCGAGGTGTCCTCGCAGTCCCCGGACCTCTGGATAATGGTTTCCATCGGGAACTTCCAGTATTCCTCCTCGCCCGCGTAATCGTCGTCGTACTCGTATTCCGTGCAGCGCTGGACGAATTTCAGGACGCAGTCCGCGCGCTCGTTGTCCGTCATCCCGTAAGTAACGGTACCTAACGCGGACGCCAGGGATCTGATGCCGGACGAGCTGTGCTCGGCGAAAGCTATCCTCTCGTCGTCGCTGTACGGCCAGCGATCTACTCCGGAATTCAGGAATGATGTGTACTCGCCATAACCCGCTGTCCAGGAAAGACTGTACACTTTGTGGTTGTATATCCAGTAGTAGGTGCGTTTTATGTCCCCTTTGATTTCGTACGTCTCCGACGAAGTCTTCACGGTTCCGTCCGGCGAAATCTCCTCGGCCTCCGCGCGGTATTTTCCCGGGATGAGTTTCATCGTTCCGGAATACGAAGAGGATGAGGAAATGTAATCTCCGGAATAATCGTCGTAAATTGTGACGGAAATGTCCTGATAACCCGGAGTTTTATCGAATTTCCATTCCAGAAGGTTGTCGCCGTCGTAGAAGGAGCTGCCACTTCTCTCCACCAGATGCATGTCGGAAGACGCTTTGAATTTGTATTCGTAATTCCTGGAAAGGAGTTTTCCGTCGGCGGAATACCATCCCGAGAATGCCGGAGATCCCTTTCCGGCGTCCACGGCGTATACGGAGATCTGTTCGCCGAGATGATAGGTATCGCTTTCCGTAGCCAGTATTCCTTCCATGCTGTCTATGTGTATATAGGCTCCGCGTATGCTGCGCGCGAACAGCTCCGTTTCGTACGCGTAGAAGAAATAGTCCTCCTGGCCGCTCAGCAGTCTTCCGTCTGTATCGTACCAGCCGTCGAAGAGGTATCCGTTTTTCATCTCGGCCGAGAGCGTGACGGGATCCCCCTCCCAGTAATGTCCGGAACCGTATACTCTCTCGATTCCCTCATCAAATTCCGGATCGATGTCGAACCCGAAGACCATCGACGGTTCGGTTGCCAGAATGAAACTGCCGAACGCTCCCGAACCGAGAACCAGAATCGCCATGACGTAGAACCCTTTGTGCATACGGACACCGTACGGGAAACCGCAAGGGAGAAATTATACTTTATGAAAAAGGGGGACCGGAATCCCCCTTCTGAAAAGGTTTCAGTATCTGGAATCGCCGTTTTCACCGATGGTGACGTTGGTTCCGGAGCATCCGGAGCACCCCTTGCAGTTGCATCCGCAGCTGTTTTTCCCGCGGGCTCTGTCGCGCAGCAGAACGGCTGCCGCGGAAACGGCGAGAAGCAGGATGATCGCTGCAACGATCAGGGTGCCGGCGCTCATTCCGCCCCCTCCCCGCCGAGCTGCCTGAAGGGATCTCTCGCCGCGAGGACGTAAGCCAGAATGACGGCGTTTACGGCGGCGAAAAGGTAAGAATACCATTCCACCGGATCGCCCGCCAGGGTTCCCGCGATCACGTACACTATGGTCGACACGAAATACGCGAGGACGCACTGATAGAGCGCCGCTATCCCCGTGTATTTCCACGATCCGAGCTCTCTGTGCATCGCTCCGATCGCGGCGAAGCACGGGGCGCAGAACATGTTGAAGGTAAAGAACGCCAGTATCGCGGACTGCGAAAGCATTCCCGACAGCGCGGCCGATATCAGCTCCTCCTCCGCTTCTCCGTCGCCCAACAGAACGATTCCCAGAGTAGCGACGAGATTCTCCTTCGCGATAAGTCCGGTGACGGACGCAGCGGCGAGCTCCCAGCTGTCTCCCCATCCGAGCGGTACGAAGAGATACGAAAGAGCGCTTCCGAACGCGGCGAGAATCGAACCGCCGAGATCGTCCGATTCGATGTACTGCAGGGAGAGATCGAAGCGGGACAGGAACCATATCAGGATCGAAGTGAGCAGGATTATCGTTCCCGCCTTCTTCACGAACGCCCAGGCTCTGTCGAGAACGGTCTTGGCGCTGGTGAAGAACGAGGGCGCATGGTACGGGGGAAGCTCCATAATGAACGGGGCGGGAGTTCCGGCCAGGTGTCTGAATTTCTTCAGGATTATTCCGGATATGATGACGAGAACTATTCCGCCGGCATACGAGTAGATGGCGATCCACCAGCTTCCGGACAGGGCTCCGGCGATGGCGGAAATGACCGGGAGCTTCGCCCCGCAGGGCATGAACGTCACGGTCATAGCCGTGATGCGGCGGTCCGATTCGGTTTCGATCGTGCGCGTGGACATTATCCCGGGTATTCCGCACCCGGTTCCCACGAGCAGAGGTATGAAAGATTTTCCGGAGAGGTTGAAGTATCTGAAGATACGATCCATGACGAACGCGACGCGCGCCATGTATCCGATTTCCTCCAGGATGACGAGACAGATGAACAGTATGATCATCTGGGGCAGGAATCCGAGAACGGCTCCGACTCCGCCTATTATTCCGTCGACGAGCAGTCCGGCGAGGACGGGATCGACGTCGTTGTTTTCGCACCATTCGCCCACGTTCTCGCCGAGCTCTCCGAAGGCGTCGTTCAGCCAGCC
>JAEEKU010000069.1 GCA_016282555.1 Methanomassiliicoccaceae archaeon | reverse complement strand
GGCATTTCGATAAAAACTTCCCGGAAAGAGGTTTTTCGCCGGATCAGATGTGGCGCGCGTTCAAAACTAATGTCCAGCGCGCGGGAAGAAACGCCGTTTTAGTCCTGGACGAGGTGGACAGGTTTCTCAGTTATGCGAAAGATCTCGTTTATCAGATCACCCGTTTCGCAGACGAGGGTTTCACGAACGGCGTCTCTCTGTCGCTTATTCTCATATCCTCGAAACCGCTGGCCGACGTTCTCGATGACGCTTCGCTCTCGTCTTTCCGCGTGGCGAATGCGGTGGTTTTTGAAAAGTACAGCAAAGAATCCCTTTCCAGAATCATTTCCCAGAGAGCCCGGGAGGGGCTGGTCCCGGGAAGCATAAGCGATGAGATCATCGATATAATGGCGGAGTATTCTTCCGATTCCGGAGACGCGAGAATAGCTTTGGAATATCTCGAAAAGTCCGCGATCGATGCTGAAATCCTCAATTACTCCGAAATAATGCTGGATAACGTACGCGCCGTCAGCGGCCGCATCTTTTCGAATATGTCGGAACAGAAGCTCAGGACTCTGGATCGCAGCCGGCTTCTGGTTCTTTTGTCGGTTTCGAGAACAATAAAAAATAACCAGTCCGTCAGCATAACCGCCGCTGAAAAAACCTATGCGGTAGTATGCGAGGAGTTCGGCGAAAAGCCGAGACAGCATACCCAGTTCTGGAATTTCATTCAGGATATCGCGAAGACCGGGATACTGACGACCGCGGTGTACAACGATTCCAACGGAAGAAAAACGCTGATATCTCTTCCCGACATTCCGGCATCCGGTTTATCGAAGAAGATCGAAAGCATACTCGGGGAATCAGATGAAGTGCGATCTCTGCCGCAACGATGCGGTGACATTCATCAGGTACAACGGCACGCATCTGTGCGCATACCACTTCATGAGATATGTGGAAAAAAGAGTAAAGAAGGAGATCCGCAGGCAGATCCGCGTATATCCAGGCGATAAGATAGCCGTCGCCGTCTCGGGGGGCAAGGACAGCATGGTAGCTTTGAAGATGCTCTCTTCGGTGTTCGGTCCCAGAAACGGCATAGAGATTCATGCCGTGACGATCGATGAGGGGATCGAGGGATACCGGCCTCCCAGCGTAGACATCGTACGCAGGTTCTGTTCGGAGAACAGCATTCCTTTCCATCTCAGATCCTTTTTCGAACTGGGCGTGGACATGGACAGAATCGCTCCCGTCTCCGGAGAATCCAGCCCTTGCACCTACTGCGGAGTGTTCAGGCGCAGGCTCATGAACGACGAAGCCAGGAAAATCGGGGCCAGGTATCTGGCGACCGGACACAATCTGGATGACACTGTCCAGTCCGTGATGATGAATTTCGTGAGGGGCGACATAGAGCGTCTGGCCAGACTCGGGCCTCACGAGAAGGTCCAGCCGGGGCTGGTTCCCAGATTTCTTCCGCTCAGAACTATTCCGGAGAAGGAAACCCTTCTGTATGCCTTGGTATCCGGAACGGAATTCTGGGACGGGGAATGCCCGTACTGGAAAGAGGCTCTCAGGAATCAGTACAGGGACGTCGTCGATGAACTGGAGGAGCGCTCTCCCGGTTCCAGATTCAGCATTTTATCGTCATACGACACTTTGCGCCCGATGCTTTACAGCGGATTCCCTCCCGCCAGTCTGAGAATCTGCGAATGCGGGGAGCCTTCGGTAGGGGGCACATGCAAATCCTGCCAGCTTCTGGAAGACGCCAGGAGGAGAATCGGAAATCTCTGAACGGGATCAGATCGCAGCATCCGCATTCCATGCACATGGTTCTGCTCGGCATATGGCTCAGTCCGTATTTTTCCAGACATCTCTTCTGGATTTCGGCCAGTCCGATCGCCCTCTCGGGAGAAACTCTGTCCAGAACGCCTACGGCATTCTCCATGTTGCCGATGTTTATCGTGTTGAGCCTGAGCGCCCTGAGCCCGGGGATCACGCCCATGGAGCACATTCTGTCCATGGTCCGCTCCAGAAGTTCGTCGCTCTCCCCCATTCCGTAAATGATGTTGGATATCACGTTCCATCTTCCGAATATCTCCGATGCGTCGCGGAGAAGACTCCAGATTCCATCGAAGTCGAGATCGGGGCACACTTTTGCGAATATGTCCCTGTCAGGCGTTTCCAGATTGATTTTAATTTCGTCCGCGCCGGAATTTCTGAGCAGTTCGATCTGTTTCCTGCAGGAGACGTAGGGCTCGACGCCTATTCTCATGTACGGGTATTCCGTCCTGACGGCCCTTACCGCATCGGCTATTCTGCCGACCGTTTCATCTATGCTTCCGACGACTCCGCTGGTGAACGATACGCATCTGACATCGTATTCCTGCATCGATTCGCGGATCATTTCAAGAACTTTGCCGACGGAGAGATGCTTGTCTTCCGAAGGATCGAGCCTGGGAGAATTGCAGTAGGCGCATCTGAACATGCATCTGGGATCGAGGTTGAAGAAAGCCTGTTCGGGGCTGTGGCGGACCACGGGCTCTATCCTCACGTCATCCAGAAAAGGTCTGCCTCCGCGGTCCAGCCTGTACCCGTCTCCGGAGGGGACGAGCTCGAATTCTCCCGCTGTGTACGAAATCGCCTTTTTAACTCTGAATTTTCCGAACGCGAAGACCGCGGAACCGAAACCCGCTCCGGGGCCCGCGGTGGAGTGCGAGATGCGGAACGGCATGACGAATCCGTCAGGAATCCTCACTCCGCCTCCCAGCGTCAGCACGGCCTTTTTCTTCAGATCTTCTTCCATACGGCACCGTCCGCGGAGTCTTCCAGGCGTATGCCGGATTCGGAAAGCCTGTCGCGTATCATGTCGGCATAAGCGTACATTTTGTTCTTTCTCAGCTCCGCCCTCAGATCGATCAGTATCGACATAACAGAATCGAGAAGTTCGCTGTTTCCGGAACCGGTTTCGGGAAGGATCCCGAGAATGCTGTTGAATTCTTCAATGAGTCTGACGAATCTCCCGGCGGCGGCCCTGGATAATGTGGCTTCTTTCATTCCTTTGTTGGTGAACCTCGCCATCTGGAACATCGTTTCGATCGCGGCGCGCGTGTTGAAATCGTCGTCCATGGAATCCATGAATGCTTTTTTGTACATTTCTACGGAATCGCAGCAGTCGTCCGAACCGGCCGTTCCCTCGGGGCCGTTTCCGGACCATCTGATCAGATCGGTATAGTTGTTGACAAGTCTGGAGAGCGCGGTTCTGGATTCTTCCAGGATCTGCTCGCTGTACTCCAGCTCGCTCATGTAATGTGCGTTGAGGAAGTAGAATCTGATGGTTCCGGTATCGAATTTCTCCGAAACCTCCTTCACAGTGAAGAAATTGCCCTTGGATTTGGACATTTTCTCGGCCTCGCTCATTCCCCTTCCTCTGACGATCAGCATCCCGTTGTGCATCCAGTAGCGGGAAAGCGGTTTTCCGGTTACGGCCTCGCTCTGGAGTATCTCGTTCTCATGGTGCGGGAAGACGAGATCGTTTCCTCCGCCGTGGATGTCGATGGTGTCTCCGAGGAATCTGCGGATCATCGCGGAGCATTCGATATGCCATCCCGGCCTTCCTTTTCCCCAGGGGGAATCCCAGGAGCATTCGCCGGGTTTGGCCGCTTTCCATATGGCGAAATCCATCGGATCCTGTTTGTTTTCATCCAGAATTTTCTGTCCGGACTGAATGCGTTCCGACTGCCTCATATCGTCCAGTTTTCTTTTGCTCAGCTTTCCGTACTCCTCCACTTTTCTGACTGAGAAGTAAACGCTTCCGTCCGGAGTGGCGTATCCGTATCCGCTGTCTATGATCTTCTGAACCATGGATATTATGTCGCCGATGCATTCGCTCGCTTTCGGATAAATGTCGGCGCGGCCGATTCCGAGTTTTTTGGCGTCTTCGAAATACTTCTCGATGTACTGGGAAGATAACTGAAGGGGATCTATCCCCCTTTCCGCGGCTCTTTTGATGATTTTGTCGTCCACGTCGGTGAAGTTCGTAACGTGGGTAACCTCGTATCCCGAATACCTCAGATATCTGGCTACCGTGTCGAACACTATCATGCTGCGCGCGTGTCCCATGTGGATATCGTCGTAAACCGTGACTCCGCAGACGTACATTTTGACTTTTCCGGGTTCGGAAGTTACGAATTCTTCTTTGGAATTGGTAAGCGTATTATGGATAAACAGGGACATCAGCCGGTCTATCCACGGCAATATTAAAAAATGTTGCATCCGTTCCGCATTCATTCCGTACAGCGGAGGATAAAATGAGAAAAGATTTCGGAAGCAGGCCCTGGGTTTATCCTATGCCGGTTTTTATCGTAGCATCTTACTGCGGAGACGGCACTCCGGATGCGATGACCGCGGCGTGGGGCGGGATAGCCGAGGAGGACAGAATATCGATCTGCATGGATACCGCGCATAAAACCGCGGAGAACATCAGGGAGAGGAGAGCGTTCACGGTAAGCATCGGAACGGAAAAGTACGTCTCTGAATGCGATTACGTCGGCATAGTCTCCGCGAACGACGTCCCCGATAAATTTGCCAGATCCGGATTCCATGCGGTCAGAAGCGGATTTGTCGACGCGCCTCTGATCGAGGAGCTGCCGCTCGCTCTGGAATGCGAGCTGATAAGTTTCGACGAGAGCACCTGCACCCTGCTGGGCAGGATAGTCAACGTCTCCGCGGACGAAAGCATTCTCACTGACGGCAGAATCGACGCGCGCAAACTCGGACCTATCGTATACGATACCGTCGGGAAAAGCTACTACGCGTTCGGGAACAAAGCCGGCAGCGCGTTTTCGGACGGAAAGAAACTCTGCCGTCGAAGGAACTGATGGTTTTTTGTATGATGCAGTATTGGAGGGTTTGAGACCCGATGCCGTTTGCAGAAATTAACGGAATAAAGATGCATTATGAAGATGAAGGCGAGGGAACGCCCGTCGTGCTTATTACAGGCTTTTCCGGCGACACTTCGTTTTTCAAGCAGCTGATCCCGGAGCTGACGCCCAGATTCAGAGTGATAGTGTTCGATAACAGAGGAGCGGGGATTACCGATTATGGAGACAGGGATTTCACGTTCCAGGATATGGTCGGCGATGTGCTATGTCTGATGGATTATCTTCATCTTTTCCGCGTTCACATGCTCGGATGGTCTATGGGGGCGCATATAGCTCAGGAATTCGCGGTTCAATACCAGGATCGTCTTTTATCCCTGACTCTTGTCTCCGCATATCCCTACCGCCCCGCCAGATCCAGTTATTTCATGAACGGGATCGTGGATTGCGCTCTGAAAGGGGGAGATCCGGAATACATAAGCATGATGACTAACGCTTTCTGCTTCACCGAGAATTTCTTCGAAAATCTCGAGTCCAGAGGACGGGCGCTCAGATCTCTGGAAGGTCTCGATCCCAAAGGTCTGAAACGCCAGATGAAGGTTCTGGATTCTTTCGATACCAGAGAGAAACTCTGCAGGATTACCGTTCCCACGCTCTCGGTCCACGGTCTGAGCGACATAATGGTCGAGCCTCTGATGGGGGACTTTATTTCCGACAGGATCTGCGGGTGCAAGGTTCTCAGAATCCCGGATACCGGACACATCGTCAAGCCGTCGCTCTACCAGAAAGAGTTCATCGATCACATTTCCTCCGTAAGGTAATTTTTCGGACGGCGTCCGCGGGGCCGCTGTTTCCGGACCCTTTTCTTCGTGTCCGGAGTGGACAGAACAGCCAATTAGAAATATCCGGAAAGGATTTTGCGCTCGCTGTTCCGGAGTTCCGGATGAGGAGAATTAGCATGAGAGGAAGATTATCAGTAGTTGGTTTCGGGCCCGGGGCCCTGGAAAATATGACTATACGCGCTGAAAAGACCATTCGCGAGGCCGACGAAGTCGTCGGATACACAGCGTACATAGACATGATCCGGGACTATTTCCCCGCAGATACCAAATACGTCTCTACGGGAATGATGAGAGAGGTCGAGCGCTGCAAAACCGCCGTCGAAGAGGCTATGTCGGGCAAAAACGTGGCTATGGTGAGCAGCGGCGACTCCGGAATTTACGGAATGGCGGGAATCGTTTACGAAGTTGCGGAAGAGCTCGGCGCCGACATCGATATAGACGTGGTTCCGGGAATGACGGCCGCATCCACCGCCGCCTCGGTTCTGGGGGCTCCCCTGATGCATGATATGACGATAATCAGTTTATCCGATCTCATGACTCCTATCGATCTTATAATGAAAAGGATAGACTGCGCCGGGCAGGGCGATTTCGTCGTAGCGCTTTACAATCCCAAAAGCAAAAAGAGAACGGACTATCTTGAAAAAGCAGCCGAAATCCTTATGAAATACCGTTCTGCCGACACTCCCGCCGGAATCGTGAGAAATGCCGGCAGGGAAGGGGAATGCAAGCAGATCACCACTCTGGGAAAACTCAAGGATGCGGATGTCGACATGTTCTCCATAGTGATAATCGGGAACAGCAACACTTACGTCCGCGGCGATCTGATGATCACTCCCCGCGGATATCGTGAGAAAGGACGCATGGACGGCATTTTATGAGCAAAGGAAAATTGTACGGAATAGGCGTAGGTCCCGGAGATCCGGAACTTCTGACCCTTAAGGCGAAGAGGATAATTGAAACCTCTCCGGTTCTTGCGAGGCCGGTCAAGAAGGCGGGCGAATCCAGCACGGCGTTCGAGATCATCAGGCCGTCGGTGGATCTCAGCGGCGTGGAGGTTATAGATCTTCTGTTCGGGATGACCGGAAACGGCGACGATTACTGGGAGTTCGGAAAGATCGCCGGAGACGAGATAATAAAGCATCTTTCGCAGGGAAAGGATGTTTCTCTGATTACTCTGGGGGACGTTTCCGTCTACAGCACTTTCATGTATCTGGAGCAGTACGTCAGCGGAAAGGGCTATGAAACCGAGGTCATACCCGGAATTCCCTCGTTCTGCGGCGGGGCGGCTAAAGCGAAGCTTCCCCTGGTTCTGGGAGAAGAATGTCTGGCTGTGGTTCCTTCCGCTAAAGACAATCCGATGGTTCCTTCCGCGCTCGATTCTTTTGATAACGTCGTGATAATGAAAGCCGGAAAAAGCGTCGGGAAGATACTTGCGATGATGAAGGAGCGCGGCATATCCGGGGATTGCGCCACCGTAATCAGCAACGTCGGCATGCCCGAAGAATACATCGGAAAGGCCGATCCGGACAGAGAATACGGTTACTTCACCACAGTGATCGTGAAAAAGAACGGATCGGGAAGAAACTGATTAAAAAGACGCACGGGCATTGCCCGCGCGGATTCTTTCATTTCCTGACTATAAGCACAGGGCACTCCGAGAACCTCGTTATCATTTCGGAAACGCTTCCCAGAACAGCCTTTTTGAGACCGGAACGGCCGAGCGAACCGCAGATTACCAGATCGTAATCCGGCGTCAGATCCGAAACGGACTCTCCCGGATGTCCAAGAATCACTTTGTAGACTATATCGACTTTGTTGGATTCGGCTTCCGATTTTATGTACTCGAAGACCGTATCGGCATTTTTCAGAGGATCGTCTACCGTCGTGTAATCCGGACGCATCCTGTAACTTACGTTCTCGACATAAACCGCAGTGAGTCTGGCACCGTAGTTTTTAGCCATTTCGATGGCCATCCTGACTGCCGCCTTGTTGTTCTCACTTCCGTCTACTGCGACAAGGATATTTTTGAACATCTTATCCTCCCTGTATATTATCTGATTTATCAGTATTTAAATTAAACTATATGTCCGGAAATATTATTAATACCGTTATTTTTTTTGAGTAATTGTATTTATACTTATCCTGAATATTGTTATCGTTGGATTAATAGGATAAAAAATTAACTATGGCTAATAGATAATTTTAAATAATATTACTAAAACTCGGAACAAGTCGTCTTTCGTTAAAGAATATTCAGCGGCATTGCGTATTATGATAATTCCGTAGCCGGGTATTATTTATCTTATAAAATAAAAAATTGCTGTGATAAAATTTTTAAATAACTTTGTGCGTCAGCCGGTCCGAGGTTATAATATGGCCGAAGCGAATAAGCTTGGTGTAAGAGTAAGCAAGTACAGAGAACAACTTGGGCTGACGCAGGAACAGCTCGCAGTAAACTCCGGACTTGAGCTCGCACTAATCAAAGACGTCGAGGAAGGACGCACTTATCCGCCGGTAGGTCTCCTTATAAAGATTTCGCGCGCATTGGGACAGAGACTTGGAACGTTCATGGACGATCAGTTCAAGCCCGATCCAGTGATCGTCAGAAAGGCTTCCAGAGTCGAAGAGGCGTCATCCAAGGGCGATTTCGGAAATTATCAGTATTTCCCTCTCGGCAAAGGCAAAACGGACAGGCACATGGAGCCCCTCTTCATAAGGATGGACAGCGACGAGTCGCACGAATTCTCCATTCACGAGGGAGAGGAATTCATCATCGTCGTTTCCGGAAAAGTCATTGTGAAGTACGGAAAGCAAGAGACAATTCTCGAAGAGGGAGACAGCGCGTACTATAATTCGGTCGTTCCGCATTACATCGGATGTTATGAAGGTCCGGCTGAGATATACGCAGTCCTCTACACGCCGGTATGAGGTGGTTCTATGCCGTGTATTCCCAGAAAAAGTGCCACCAGCGATGAGAGGCTCGGCGATCTGCTCGATAAATGCATCAGGGAGCACCCCGACAACGATGCCATCGTCTACGTGGACAGAGAACTCAGGCTTTCCTGGAAGGAATGGGGCGCCGAAGTGGATCTGGTAGCCAAAGGTCTTATCGCGATGGGCGTTAAGAAAGGAGATAAAATCGCTATCTGGGCTACGAACGTTCCCGACTGGGTGACGCTCATGTTTGCCGCAGCCAGAATCGGCGCGATCCTT
>JAEEKU010000007.1 GCA_016282555.1 Methanomassiliicoccaceae archaeon | reverse complement strand
TCCATAGCTCCGGAAAGAGCCTGGAGTCCGATATCGTAAGTCGCTCCGTCTCCTGCGAAGTTCACGAATTTGATGTTCTCCCCGATCTTTCCCTTCTTTTTGAGAGCCTTGTAAGCAGTCTCGACTCCCGCGCAGGTCGCCGCTCCGTTTCCGAACGCGGTGTGGATATAGGGAGTGTTCCAGGACGTGTACGGGAAGATTGTGGTGGAAACTTCAAAGCATCCGGTGGATCCGGATACGATGACGGGATCCTCGGTGCCCATCAGAATCTGCTTCGCTATTATGGATTCCGCGCAGCCGGCGCAGAGCCTGTGGCCGCTTGCCAGCCTAACCGGCATGGCGGTCAGATCTTTCAGAGAAAGGGAAGTCACATTTTCACCCCCAGATACGTAATCTTGGAAGCCGCGCCGGAGGCGACGTCCTCCATCATCTTCTTGAAACCGGCTACCGTGGCGTCGGCTCCTCCGAGACCGTAGATGACGTTGAACATCTTCGGAAGCTTGTCCAGATCGGAGCAGGCCGCGACGACCTCGGGGAACATGGGTCCGTAGGCGCCGATGCTCAGATGCTTGTCGAACACCGCGACGGCCTTCTTTCCGGCGAGAGCCTTGGCGAGAGCCGCCGCCGGCCAGGGCCTGTAGACTCTGGGCATGAGGCATCCGGCTTTGATTCCCTGCTCGCGCAGCATATCTACGGCCGCTTTCATGGTTCCGAAGGAGGATCCGAGAATCACGGCGACGAATTCCGCGTCGTCGCATCTGTACTCGTCGAGAAGGTGATACTCCCTTCCGGTGATCTTTCTGAAGTCCTCGAACACCTCCTCGCACACCTCCAGCGCCTTCTCCATGGCGGTTACGGACTGGCATTTGTGCGGGTAGTAGAAGTCGGGGCCGTCCATGTTTCCGTGGGAAACGGGATGCTTGATGTCCAGAAGCGGATAGACGGGCCTGAACTCCCCGACGAATTTCTTGACGTCGGCGGTGTCCACCATAGTCATCCTTTCGATCGCATGGGTGAGAATGAAACCGTCGAGGTTCACCATGCAGGGAAGCTGGACGTCCGGGTGCTCCGCGATCCTGGGAGCGATTATCGAGTTGTCGTACGCCTGCTGGACGTTCTCGGAGAAGAGCATGAGCCATCCGCAGTCGCGCGCGGACATCGCGTCTCCATGGTCGTTGTTGATGTTGATGGGTCCGCTCACGGTCCTGTTGGCGACGGCCATTATCAGAGGGGTTCTCATCGCGGCGGTGATGGGCATCATCTCCCACATGTACGCGAGCCCCTGGGAGGCGGTGGCGGTGAAAGTCCTGGCTCCCGCGGATTCGGACGCGGTGCAGAGGGTGAGAGCGGAATGCTCGGACTCCACGCAGACGAATTCGGTGGAAACTTCGCCGTTGGCTACGTATTCCGCGAATTTCTCGACGATGATGGTCTGCGGGGTGATCGGGTATGCGGCGCAGACGTCCGGATCGATCTGCTTCCATGCGAGAGCGACGGCGTTGTCTCCGTTGATTGCTATATCCATTGCCATTTCATTCCTCCTTCATTGTGATAGCCTTCTTGGGGCATACTTTGGAGCAGATACCGCATCCTTTGCAATGGGTGAGCTTGATACCTGCCATCTTGTTGTCTCTCACGACGATGCTGTTGTCGGGGCAGTATATCCAGCACGTCATGCAGTCTATGCACTTGTCCTGATCGACTATCGGGACGAAGCTTCTCCAGTCGCCGGTGTTGAACTGCTCGGAGGAGCCGGGCTTTATAATGCGGCCTCCGACGATAAGATCTTTAGGATTTGCCATCACCATGTCACTGCACCTCCGAATATCCTCTCTTGAGAGCGGAAAGGTTCTTCACGATCACTTTGTCGGAAAGCTTTCCGGTGAATTTAGTGGTAATCTGATCCTCCAGCATGTCGTACGGAACCAGCGGGCGGACCTTGATCAGAGCGCCGAGCATGACCGTGTTCACCATCGGCTTTCCGATCTCCTCTATTGAAATTTTAATAGCGTCGAGAGTGTGGCACTCGGCATCCACTCCGAGGGCGTTCTGGAGCTCCTTGGGGGAACCCGCGTAGTTCGCGAGGATCACGGAATCCTCCTTGATGCCTTTGGCGGCGTCGACCTTTCCGACGAGCGTGCCGTCCATTATGACGACTATGTCGGGCTCGTAAACCTGGCTGTGAACCCTTATCGGCTTCTCGGAGATTCTGGTGAAACCCCTGATGGGGGCGCCCATTCTTTCGGGTCCGAACTCGGGAAAAGCCTTAACATACTTTCCAGCGGAAATGGCAGTCTCGGCGAGAATCTCGTTAGCGGTAACGAGACCCTGGCCCCCTCTGCCGTGCCAACATATCTCTATGTCCATAAGTACCACTGGGCCGTAATGCATGCTCATTATTATAACTCTTTGCGTTCTCTGGCGGTAATTGTGGATTTTACGTATAAAAATAACGAAAAAATGTGTTTTTCGAAAATAAAAATACGAATTTCGAATAAGCAGGCATTATAATCGCAGAACGGAGCCGCCCGGGCGCGGACGGGGAAAGAAGCCGGAAGAACAAACATTAAAAGATATGAACCTGATAAAGCCGCAGACAGATACCACGGATATCTGGCGAAACTTCCTTTCCCTTTCATCATGCGGGGTTACCGAATGGAGAAAAAAATCGTCGATGTAAACGAACTACACGTTGAAGATGTGCCCTTCGTGGGCGGCAAAGGAGCCAACCTCGGAGAGCTTACGAACGCCGGATTCCCCGTTCCGGAGGCTTTCGTCCTCACTACGGTCGCTTATGACTATTTTATAGGCTCCAGCCGGATTTTCGATGCCATAAACAAAGAGCTGGACGGCATCGACCGGAATTCCGACGACAGCCTGGCCGCGGCGTCCGACAAGATCAGGGGGCTTTTCGAGAAGTACGAGATACCCGGAGATCTCAAGGACGAGATCGTCTCGAAGTACAACGCGCTCTTCCCCGGAAACAAGAAGGGATTCGTAGCGGTCAGATCCAGCGCGACCGCCGAGGATCTCCCGGATGCCAGCTTCGCGGGGCAGCAGGAGACATATCTTAACGTGAAGAACGAAGCCGATCTCTTCGACAAGATCAGAAAATGCTGGTCTTCGCTTTTCACCGCCAGAGCCATCGCGTACCGCGAGAAGCAGGGATATTCCCACAGCGAAGTCAAGCTGGCGGTCGTCGTTCAGAGAATGGTCAACTCCGAGGTATCCGGCATCATGTTCACCAAGAACCCCAACAACGGGGCCGAGGAGATCGTGATCGAGGCGGGATACGGGCTCGGCGAGGCTATCGTCGGCGGAGAGGTCACTCCCGACACGTACACCGTGGATAAGTCCAAAAGCGAGATCACCAGAAAGATCGTCTCCAAACAGACCTGGAAATACGTCCGCGGGCCGAAGGGCGGCGTGAAAAAGCAGAACATCGCCAAAGACGCGGAGGAGATCCAGAAGATTCCGGATTCCCGCATAAAAGAAGTCGCGAAGATAGGCCGCCAGATAGAGATTCACTACAACAAGCCCATGGATATGGAGTGGTGCATCGAGGACGACAGAGTCTACATCGTCCAGGCCAGGCCCATCACGGTCACCGGGGATTCCGCCACGAACGAATCGGCGGAGGCCATAGGATCGAGCGAAGATATAATCGCCACCGGCCTCGGAGCCAGCCCCGGTCTCGCCATGGGAAAGGTGGTCATATATGAAGCCGGAATGAGCCTGGACATCGTCAAGGACGGGGATATCCTGGTCACCGAGATGACGATGCCCGACATGGTTCCCGCCATGAGCAGAGCCGCCGGAATAGTCACCGACGAAGGCGGAATGACCTGCCACGCGGCCATCATCTCCAGGGAGCTGGGGACGCCCTGCGTCGTAGGAACCAGAATCGCCACCTCCGCCCTCAAAAACGGAATGGAGGTCACCGTGGACGGAACCACCGGAACCGTCTACAAAGGCCTGCTCAAGAAGAAATCCGAGCCGGAGAGCGCCGGAAAAGCCGTGGGAGAGTACGTTCCAGTCACCGGAACCAAGGTGATGGTCAACATGTCCATGCCCTCCAAGGCGGAAGAGATCGCCAGACTCCCGTGCGACGGAGTGGGGCTGATGAGAATCGAGTTCCTGTTCACCAACTACATCGGGGAGCACCCGTGCATGGTTCTGGAGCAGGGAAGGAAGGAGGAGCTGATCAACAAGCTGGCCGAGGGAATATCCGCGGTCGCCAGCGCGTTCTTCCCCAGGCCCATCACCCTCAGGACGTCCGATTTCAAAACCAACGAATACCGCGACATGAAGGGCGGGGCGGAATACGAGCCCAACGAAGACAATCCGATGATCGGCTGGAGAGGATGCTCCAGATACGTGTCGGACAGCTACAGGGAAGCGTTCATGTGCGAGCTGAAAGCCATAAAGAAGGTCAGAGACGAAATGGGGCTCAGAAATCTCAACATGATGCTCCCCTTCGTCAGAACCATCGAGGAGGTCGAGGAGATCACCGAGATGATGAAGTCCGTCGGGCTCAGGAGATCCAAGGATTTCAAGCTGTACTTCATGGCCGAAGTTCCCGTCAACATCTTCATGGCGGACGAGTTCTGCAAGTACTGCGACGCGTTCTCCATCGGCTCCAACGATCTCACCCAGCTTACGATGGGATGCGACAGGGATTCGGATATCCTCGGCCGCATGGGATACTTCGACGAGAGGAACGAGGGCGTCAAGAGGGCTATCGCGCACCTCATCAAAGTCGCCCACGAGAACGGCAAATTCGTCAGCATCTGCGGGCAGGGGCCCTCGGTTTACCCCGAATTCACCGAATTCCTGGTGGAGCAGGGAATCGACTGCATCTCCCTCAACCCGGACACCTTCATAAAAACCAAAGGAATAATAGCGTCCGCCGAACAGAAGATCATCCTCAGGGATCTGAGGAATCTCAGAAGCAGACTCTGATCTTATCCGGAGCCGCCGTGTTCTCCGCGGCGGCCCCGATTTTTTCCTGAAAACAGAAGCACGCCAGTTTTGTTGCGGCTTCGCCGGCGTTTCATGACCGCAGATCCGGCCGCATCGCCTGCGTTATACAATCGTTAACCTGAAACGGCTATAGCAAATTTCCCGGCGGACACATTCATGTATAAAAGTGTTCCCTTCTCCGGGCGCAGTGTATATATACCTCCAACTCACAGCCGTAAAAAACTGACCGGAAAACCGGGCTTCCGGCACTCCGTCTGAACTCATTTTCTTATTATTTTCATGATACGGACATGTCCGTATTTGCCTTTTTATATGGATATTCTGATCTAAACATCACATGTAACATTCAGAGTTGTGATGAAAATGACAGACACACAAACGAAGAAGGTCATCGGCTTCAAGCTTTTCGTCATCGGGACCGCGTCAATCATGGGTCCCTGGCTTCTGCTGACCTCCCAATGGATAGGATATACCGGCGCATCGGTCGCACTGGCTTTCTTAGGGTGCGGCCTTCTCTGTATCCCTATAGCCCTCTGCTACGGAGAGCTGACGGCGATGTTCAAGAACAAGGGCGGAACCTACGAGTACGTAAGGGCCGCCTACGGACGCGAAGCCGGTTACTGGATCTCATGGACCACCATTTTCTCGTATATCGTGGTCACGCTGTTCCAGATCATCTGCATCTCCATGCTGCTGCAGTATATGCTCGACTTCGAAATGACTACGGCGATGGTTCTTGCAGTGTCGATAGTGCTCATGCTGATGATGACCGCGCTGAATACGCGCGACATGTCCATAGCTACCACTCTCCAGACGGCGATGTTCTTCGTTCTCGCTTCCGTGGGAATACTATACGTAATATGCTTCTTCTGCAACGACGCGTTCGACATCAGCAACTGGGAGCCGTTCTTCCAAGAGGGAATGGTCGGGTACAACGACATCATAGGAATGGATGCCGGGTTCCTGCTGGCGATGGCCGCGCTCGTCACGATGTTCTTCGGTTTCGAGCTGATTCCGCAGTTCGCGAGCGAATCCAGCTATCCCAACAGCAAGGTCTGGAAGCTGATGGTCGGAGGAATCATGTTCGTTATCGCGTTCGATTCCCTCCTGTGTCTGGCCGAATCGGGAATGATATCCCTCGATCCAACTATGACCAACTTCGAATACATATCCAGCCTGTACGAGCAGAACGGAATGGTCAGCGCCACGTTCGCCGAGGCTTACGTCGGGGACTGGCTGAAGATCGCCATATGCATTGCGAACTTCTGCTGCATGGGATGCTGCATGGTCGGATTCTGGATGGGTACCGCCCATACGCTCTGCAACATGGGTAAGGGAGGATCCATTCCCCTGTTCTTCGGAAAGGAGAACAAGCACGGAATGCCCACCATAGGCAACTACTTCATGCTCATGGCCTGCATCGTCCTCACGGTAATCGCGGTCAGCAGCGACACCTGGCTTAACGCATGCTTCAGCCTTATGGCGCTGGGAATCGGATTCACTTACCTCGGCGCCGCTCTCGCGTTCGTGAAGCTCAGAAAGAAGTACCCCGAGGCGGAGAGACCCTGGATAGCTCCGGGCGGGCTCGTTACCGGATACATCGCGATAGCCGCGGGAGCGTTTATGTCCATAATGATGGTCTGGACCGTCATCAGCGCGGCCCTTCAGGGCGATTATACCATGCTTATCATGGTCATAGTCTACTTCGCGATCATAGGCATCGTCAGATTCATCCTCAAGAGAGACGAGGAGAAGAATCCGGACAGATACTCGCACGAGGAGGATTTCGGTTTCAACTGATTATTCAGCAAGGATTTCAGATATTCGAGGAGAAATGATTAAAATGAACTCAAAGGAACTTGTCAATGCAGCGCTGAACTGCGAGGAAGTGGACAGAGTGCCGTTCTTTCCGCCCTTCCAGGGATTCTGGGCACTGGGCCTGGCCGGCCTGAAGACGATGGATTCGTTCCGGGATACGAAGGCCGCCGCGAAGGCGCAGCTGGATGTCGTGGAGCCCTGCCATCTGGATGCTGTGGAGGTCCTGTGGGACTGGCTGTTTCCGGTGGAGGCGCTGGGATGCCAGGTCAAAATCCCGGATCACGGAACCATAGCCACGATTTCGCCGATCATCAACGAGCCCGGGGACCTCGACAAGCTGGAGATGCCGGATCTCGACAAATTCTACAGATACGCCGCGGCGAGGGATACCGCTAAGGAGATCTCGGACAAAATCGGAAAGGACCACTATCTCATGGCGTCTCTTCCCGGCCCGTTCACCCTCGCCGGAGAGATCAGGGGGGTGGAGGCTCTGCTGATGGATACCCTCATGGATCCGGACTTCGCCAAAACCCTTCTGAACAAGGCTGCAGAGTTCGACAAGGAGGTCATCGATTACGTGTCCACCTGGGACATCGACGGGGTTCTGCTGTGCGACCCTACGACGTCCGGGGATCTGATGAGCAGAGAGGATTTCGTAGCGCTCTCCCAGGGACCGCTGAAGGAGACCGGATCGTATCTGAAGAAGACCGGCAAGGACTTCATAGTCCACATGTGCGGCGATACCAACGACCGCATAACCGACATCGCGGACACCGGATGCAAAGCGTTCACATGCGACAAGCAGGTGGATATAAAGGCCGCCGTGGAGACCCTCAACGGCCGCATGGCGATGATCGGCAACATCGATCCCGCCGGAGCGATATTCATGGGCACCCCCGACGAGGTCAGGAACGCCACCAGAGCCGCCCTCGAAGCGGGCGGAAAGAAGGGATTCCTCGTGGGCTCCGGATGCGATATCCCCGTGGGCGCCAGCCTGGAGAACATCAAGGCCATCACCGAAGTTTCCATGAACTTCCGATGACGAAACCCTCAAACCATCAAGGCCGGGATCTTTCCCGGCTCGCTTCTTTCTCAGTTTTCTGCCGCCGATGATGAAATTCGCGATGATTCTCCTCTCCGCCGAACGGAGGCTCACGTCGAACGTGGATCTGGATACTTCTGCCATCTCGCTGAGCCGGCGGACGTCCGTTCTCCTGGGAATGTCGTAATACCCCTGCTCGAAAGCGAGCCTGACCGCGTCCTCCTGCTTCGGCGTAAGCACCGATTCGTATTCGGACGTGTATTTCGCGACGTTTTCTACGTTATACCCTTCTCTCTCCAGCGTTCTGAGGAGCACGCTGATGGATTCGTCGTCGGATCCCAGAACGGTCCAGCAGATCCTTCCGTCGCCGGATCTCACCGCAGAGGTCAGGAAACATCCGGATTCTTTCACGTATTTGGCGACTTCGCAGGTATTGTTGCGGACTATGGCGATGATCTGCTGCTTCGAAACGCGATCCAGAGTGTACGATCCGATGCCGGAGGTCTCCGATTTATGTTTGGAACAGAACGACGCCAGTTTCTCGTACGGATCCGATATGCGGATCATGGCGCATCCTCCGCAGTCTATGAGTCCGGAGCACTGCATCACCTCCGCGCTGGTCCCGAGCTCGGGGCTGTTGCATATCTTCGGAAGCACTTCGATACATGACAGCCCCCCGTCCTCCTCGTCTATCAGAATCTTGGCGACGCGCATCGGACTTAACAGCAATGATCGGGTATTTATCTGTAATTCCGGAGGGGTATCGGAAATCATGCCGGATATTGTTCTGCCGTTGCGCTTCCGGCGCATTCCCGGACGGTTCCGGGCATGAACGCGTATTGCCGGCAACTGAAACGGATCTCCGGACGGCCGCAATTCTGCCCGGCTGACGATTGGCGGCTGCCGGGCAGCGTTATGACGGTTTAAAAAGTTTGGAGCCGGATCAGCCCTTTCTGGATCTCGCCAGCAGCAGAACGACCAGAAGAGCGACGACGACGGCCGCGATTCCTCCGGCGATCAGCATCGTATTGTCTCCGCCCTTCCCGGAAGGCTCCTCCGGGGCCGACGGCTCCTCCTTCTCGTATCCTATGGCGTAAACCGAGAGGTGATCCGATTCGAAATATACCTTGCCGTCCCTGTAGGAGACGTTCTCCGAATATGTCTTCTTGCCGTAGCTGTCGATCCTCCAGACTTTCAGCTCCTTTCCTTCCTGCAGTTCCGGATCGCAGCTGACTGAGGCCGAGAACCTTCCGAAGTCGTGCTGCTCCTCCCCGCCGCAGGAAAGCACTATGGAGAACACCTTGGCGCCATTGGAAGATTCTTTCTGCCTGGGTGAGAGAACAGGGTCAGGAGATACTGTGAATTCCAGTTCATCGCAGTTTTGAACCGCTTTGACAGAATTATTGTCGAGAGCAATCCAAGACTCTCCGGAATAAAGAATCAATCCGCCGCCGGAGGCCGCTATATCTGAAAGATCATCCTTCTGGAGCGGGTTGTGGCTTTCAACCGTCACAGTATAAACTTCGTTTAATTGGATTAGGACGTCTATCATCTGTGCCAGATCCATGGGTGCATCTCCTGTGAGAATAATCCTGGCATCTTTGTCACCAATATCGATAGAAACATCGTCCACTTTAGATACAATGCTTCTGGAGGAAGTCTTAGATTCCAATATGTCGCCGATGTAAGATTCTGCTGTAACAGTAGTATCCTCGAATGACATAAAAGAGCGTGAGAATGACTTGGTTATATCATTCTTTTTAGTGACAGAATCGGATTTGGATATTATTTCTGTGGAAGATATGATGCCATCTCCAGATCTAGACGAGGAATAAAGACGTATGTCGATCGTGTCCGAGACAATGTTTCCGCTTCCATCTTCCTCAGTGACAGAGACTGAAGTTTTTGACATGGGATTATTGTCTGCATCCAGATTCTCATAATCCTTATCTGCATACTCAGAGACGGTAGTTACTTTACGGATGATTTTTCCATAGGCGTTTTTGAAAGTCTCAGTTTTGAGTGAAGTGTATCCGGAAAGGTTTGTTGCGGAATACTCAGTTATGAGAACGGTTTCACCGTTTTCAGAGTATTCTTTGCAAGAACGGTAGATTCTGGATCCGTCCTTGTCAACATATGAAAGTGGACTGACTTCAATTTCTATTGTATGTTCAGAACCGGCAAAAGAAACAATAACAGCAGTTGCTCCTTCCTTGAGTCCCGTTAAGATAAGGTTATTGTTTTCAGCTAAGGCTGATACTACTGAATCATCGAGGACTTTGAATGATGCTTCAGTAGGAATTGAGAAGGAATCTGTGGATGTATATGCGATAGAAATCTTTCTCGGGAGGCTGTCGATGTCATACGATGGAATCCACTTCGCTTTGACCGTCAGGCCGTCGGCGGGCATTTCCGAAGGAAGTGCCGGTTCCCAGCCGGCGAACGTATATCCGGTCCTTACGGGAGCCGCGGGTGCAGGAACGGCCGTTCCTGCCTCCAGAGTGATGCTTTCCACCGGACTTCCGCCGTTGGAATCGAAGACGATGGTGGCCGTGCGGGGAGCCAGTTTGATCCAGACGGCCTTGACGGAAAGGTTCGAGGCCGGCATGGACGAAGGAAGCGAGGGGCTCCATCCGGAGAAGGAATATCCGTCTTTCGCCGGCGGGTCGGGAACGCTCACAGGCTTCCCGTACTCGACAGACACGGACGGTACGGGGCTCCCCCCGTCTGTGTCGAAGGTTATGGTATATCTGTTCGCCGTCCATTTGGCCGTGACTCTGATGTTCTCGGCGGGCATTTCCGAAGGAAGTGCCGGTTCCCAGCCGGCGAACGTATATCCGGTCCTTACGGGAGCCGCGGGTGCAGGAACGGCCGTTCCTGCCTCCAGAGTGATGCTTTCCACCGGACTTCCGCCG
>JAEEKU010000068.1 GCA_016282555.1 Methanomassiliicoccaceae archaeon | reverse complement strand
GCATGCTGTCCTGGCAGCCGGCGGATTCCGGTTAAAATTGTATATCACTATAGTCTTAAATCAAAAAATAACTATAGTGATACTATCCGGACGCGTTCAGAAGAAGTCATCCAGCCTGCTGACTTTTGCCTGGGGCTTGGTCTTGGAGCGGTTGGTTTTCTCCTTGGGCTCGAACCCGAACAGAGTGGACTGCTGGTTCCCGAGCATCAGATCCTTTTCGGTCCATCCGAAGACTTCCGTGATTCTGGATGCCGTCTGGGCGATCCTTTCCGCATAATACGAATAGTCCGGCTTTCCCTCGAACGGAGCCCCGCTGATGAACGGCTCGACCTTCTGCGGAGTGCTCCTTCCGTCCGTGACAATCCACGAAACTTTCATTCCGGGAATGAAGTCGTAGCCCTTGTCCATCATCTTTCTGGCGGCCTGGACGTTAGCCATCCTCTCCGGATTCTCGTACGCGTCCAGCCCTTTGCACGTTCTCGAAATCACGAGACTCTGCAAGGGAACGTTTCCGTTCAGCACGTTCTGTACGGTTCTGCGCACGGTTTCGAGGGCCTCGGCGTTCTTCTCGTCGAGTATATTCTCGAACAATCCGGAAAGCAGATCGCTCTGCAGATCGAACGAATCCGAACGGCGGATCTCGTATCCCCTCACGAGAAGATTGTCTGTCGTCTCCGGCCACAGGATTCTCCCCACGTATCTCTTCTTCATCCCGTGGGTGAACATAGGCTCCAGAATCTTCTCGAACTCCAGCGTCCCGCCGTCTCTGGAGAAACGATCCGCCATGGCGTTCCCGAATTCCTTCGTTCCCTCCAGGCTGTGTTCCGGAGACTGCATGAAGACCGAATCCGTATCGGAATAGATCACATTGATCCCCTCCGATTCCACCTCGTCGATTATCCCTTTGATGTTGGATCTGGCGAACGAAGTTATGGCCGCGCCGATGCTTTTGTCGGTGAAACGGTAGAAAGTGGATGCGAATACCCCGTAGAACGTGTTCATAAGAACCTTGACCGCGGCCTGGAGTCCGTCCAGATAGCGTCTTTCGTGTTCGTCGGAGGTCTCCTTCATGCGCTTCTTGATTCTGTCCCTCTCGTCCATGAGATCCGACAGAAGCCTGGGAAGCAGACCGACGCGTCTCTCTTTGGACATGAATCCCGCGCCGGACGGGCTCCTGATCTCCCCGTCCGGAGAAAGCGTGGTGAAGCAGATGTTCTTGGCTATTATCAGAGAAGGATACATCGACTTGAAGTCGAGAACGCAGACCCAGTGGTACAAACCGGGAACCATGTTGTGCACGTAGCCCCCCTCGATCTGCTCCGATGCGGCCGTGCGTATGCCCATGGGCGGAACGCCGACCTTCTCCCTGTCGGCCATCCTGATGAGGAGAGAATCCGCCAGCTGAGACGATCCGGACGTGAGAACATCCTCCAGAGTGAGCTTGGACACGTAAGACAAATCCATGCCCTTGCGGACGGTTCCCACTTCCACCAGTATTTTCAAGGCGAGCTCGGAATCTTTGAGGCAGTATTTCAGAACCTTCTCGCGGTTCTCTCTCCATTCGGAATCCATATGCTTCGGATCCACGTCCATCTTCTGCTCTCCGAGCACGAGCATCGAAACCGCGTTGAGAGTCTCCTGCTTCGGGCGGAGCTCCCTCCTGACGGCCCACCACGCGTCGCAGATCACTCTCCCTTTGACTCTCCAGAACCTGTCCCCCACGAGCCGGGGCTGGCTGCCGTCCCTTCCCCAGGGCATCGCGTCGCGCATCTTTCCGGCTTTGGCCCTCTCCTCGATTTTTCTTATATCGTAATTGTCGATGTTGTATCCCGTTATGACGTCGGGATCCTCGGACGTTATGAGTTTTCCGAAATCTTCGATTATCTGCTTTTCGGAGCCGGTGATCGGCGCGCATTCCCGGATGTTTCCTTTTTCGTACACGGTGGCGCAGATGGTGTACAGAAAACCGTGCTCCACGCTGTTCTCTATATCGAACGACATTATTCTCAGGCCGGGATCGAAGGGTTCTATGTTCTCGAAAGACTCCAGTTCGATAACGACGTCGGTATTGTATTTCCGGTCCGACGGTTTTCCCGTGACTCTGATGCAGGCGCCCATATCCTGATCGTAGAAGAATCTGTGATGGAACGGGATGTCTCCTGCCAGAATACGGTTCGTTTTTCTCAGCCTGGCCTTCATCTCGCTCATTTTGCGGGGATCCCTGAACACTATCTTCAGAACGTCGTGCATCTCCGATTTGTACAGAAGCCGGTCGTACTCCGCGGAAACGGCGTCCCCGGTCTCCATCACCCTTTTATCCAGTCCGGGAACCGGATCCACGGCGAAGAAGTAAGGCATGAAGCCGGGACTCAGGATAGTGACGGACTCCCCGGTTCTGGCTCTTCCGAAGAGCTCTATGGTGCATGTCCCGTCGCTCTGCAGAGCCGAAGAGCTGATGAGTCTGACGTCCCAGGTTCCCATAGAGATCACTTGTTGGCGACTATTCTGATTATGTCCCCGTCCTGCAGCTCGTAATCCGCCCCTACCGTGCGTTTGGTGCGGGCGTTGACCGCGCGGATGAACTTGTCCCCGAGATCGCTGTGGACCCTGTACGCCAGATCCCTGGCGGTGGATCCCCTGGGAACGAGGAACGCGTCGGGAAGCACCCTTCCGAAATGATCCGTGAATTTGGTCTCGTCTTCAACGGGGTAGACCGTAATCATATCAAGCATTCCGAAGACGGCTTTTTCCAGACACTTCTGCACTCCGGTGCCCCCGAACTTCTCCATGTTGGATCTCATATAATCGAGAGCTTTTTTCTGGGCGTCGCTGATCTTCTTTCCCTCCTTCAGAGAGAACGACGGATCTCCGGGAGAGTAATCTATCAGCCCGGCGGCGGCCGCCTTTTTCAGAGCCAGCTCCGTCTCCGCCATCGTCGGAACGCATACCTCGTTCACCGCCTCCACTTTTCCGAAGTTTCCCGCGGGAGCGATGTCCGCTTTGTTCATCGCCGCTATCATAGGCTTGGAGATTCTCCTTATTTCGCTGCACAGATCCAGCAGGATATCGTCGTCCCAGGCCGTGGGATCGTCAGGAAGCGGAACCGCGCGGAGAGCCTCTTTCACCTGGGCTTCGGTGATGTTCAGGCCGGCCAGCCTCTCGTGGAGTATCGCTTCCGGTTTGCTCCCCTGCATTTTGGCCTGCCTGGCGATCTTAGAGAATCCGTTTTTGATGATCTCCCTCATCCAGCATTCTATCTCCCTTCTCAGAAACAGTACGTCCTCCGCGGGATCGTGGGTACCTGGATCTCCGGGGTTCCCCTCGGAATCCGTGGATCCGCTTGCGTCTACGACGTTTATCAGGGCGTCGGCCTGCCTCAGATCATCGAGAAACTTGTTTCCCAGGCCCTTTCCCTGCCAGGCGTCCGGAACGAGCCCGGCCACGTCCAGAAGCTCCGCGGGAATCATTCTGGTTCCGTTTAGGCAGAGAGAGTTGTGCGGAGTGCACGTCACGCCCAGCTCCCTGCAGGGGCACGGGGAACGAACATCCGCCACGCCTTTATTGGGTTCTATTGTCGTGAACGGGTAATTTGCTATCTCGACGGGAGCCATCGTGGCTGCTCCGAAGAATGTGGATTTTCCGACGTTCGGCTTCCCTACGATTCCTATCTGCATGCGATCGCCCTCCGTATGTGCTACACTGAT
>JAEEKU010000067.1 GCA_016282555.1 Methanomassiliicoccaceae archaeon | reverse complement strand
GTCGGACGCGATAGTGATCGCCAGGCCCGTGAAGGATTAAAGATCTGATCGGCTCTTGTGCTTTTCAGAGTCCCTTTTGCGGATTGAAACTCTTTTTATTTTCCCGCTTATGGATTTGGGGAGTTCCTTAACGAACTCGACCGCTCTCGGGTATTTGTAGGGGGCGGTGTTGTGCTTGATGTAATCCTGGATCTCCTTTTTCAGATCGTCCGACGGAACGAATCCTTCTCTGAGGACTATCGTCGCTTTGACGAGCTGCCCTCTGACGGGATCCGGGATTCCGGTGACAGCGCATTCCAGAACGGCCGGGTGTTCGAGGGCGCAGCTTTCGACCTCGAACGGGCTGATCCTGTATCCGGACGATTTTATGATGTCGTCGTTGCGGCCGGAGTACCAGAAATAGCCGTCCTCGTCCTTCCAGGCTACGTCTCCGGTGTGATGCCATCCGTTTCTGAGCGTCTCCGCCGTTTTTTCCGGATCTTTGTAATATCCTATCATTATCCCCGGGACTCTGGGCTCAACGCCGACGACTATCTCCCCGTTAGTTCCGGGGGGACAGGAATCTCCGTTGGAATCGACTATATCGACTTTGAACTGGGGGGAAGGCTTTCCCATGGAGCCGGGTTTGGAGATCATTCCTCTGAGCGTCGCGACGGTGAGGGTGGTCTCCGTCTGCCCGTATCCCTCCATCAGCTTCAGTCCGGTGGCCTCGTACCATTTGTTGAAAGTATCCGGGTTGAGAGCCTCGCCGGCTATGCAGCAGTTCTTCAGAGACGAGAGATCGTGGCCCTCCAGACCCGCGTTCAGATAGAGCCTGAACATGGTCGGGGGACAGCAGAACGTCGTGATTCTGTGCTTTTCGATCATGTTCATTATCTCATGCGGTTCGAATTTCTCGTACTCGTAGACGAAAACGGCAGATTCCATTATCCACTGGCCGTACAGAGATCCCCACACCGCCTTTCCCCAGCCGGTGTCGCTCACGGTGTAATGGATTCCGTCCGGAACGACCTGATGCCAGTGCTTCGCGGTCATGAGATGTCCGAGGGAATAGGTATGATCGTGGAGCACCATCTTCGGGTTTCCGGACGTCCCCGACGTGAAATACATGAGCATAGGCTCGGAGGTTTTCGTTTCTCTGCGATCGAACGAGGAACCGGATTTCTCCACCTCCTCGTCGAAATCCAGTCATCCCTCTCTTTTCTCTCCGGAGAGAAGTCTGATTTTCAGCGACGGAACGTCTTCGGATTCCTCCACGGATCTGCTTACGTTGGACTGATCGGTGCAAATCACGGCTTTGACGCTCGCCGATCTCACGCGGTATTCCATGTCGTGCTTCGTCAGCATATGCGTCGCCGGAACCGCGATAGCGCCGAGCTTATGGAGCGCGACCATGGTGTACCAGAACTGGAATTTCTGCTTCAGGATAACCATCACGACATCGCCTTTGGTGATTCCCAGGGAAGAGAGGCAGTTGGCGGTTTTGTTGCTCAGAATCATTATCTCCCGGAAAGTAAAGGTTCTCGAGCCGCCGTCCGCGCTTTCCCAGATCAACGCTTTGCGTCCGGGATCGTTGATCCCTATGTCATCCACTATATCGTATCCGAAGTTGAAGTTCTCGGGATACTTCAGGCGGTATTCCGTCAGGAGCCCGTCCTCGTATTTCTCATCGACGTATCTGAGGTTGATGTTTCTCAATCTTCAGCACCCCTCATTACGACGGCTATGAATCTGCATCCCGCCGCGGACGTGGCGAACATCCCGTGAGGCTTTCCGGAATCGTAGTAGACGGAATCCCCGGGGCCGAGATCCATCACGCGCCCGTCATGGGAGAATCTCAGCGTGCCCTCCAGAATGTAGTCGAATTCCTGGCCGGCATGGGTCGAAACCCTGATCGGAGCGGTCTGATCCTCCTCGATGTACGGGGCGAAAACCACGAACGGCTCCGAGAGTTTGTTTTTGAAGTTCGATGCCAGGTGCTGGTACTGGAATCCTATGCGCCTTTTCATCGGAAGCCCCTGGCCGCTCCTTACCAGCGTGAATCCCGACAGATGCGGGTTGTCTCCCGTGAGAAGTTCCACCATATCGATTCCGAAACGTTCGGCGCATTTGTACAGGAACGTGAACGAGAAATCCCTGGTTCCGGATTCGTATTCCAGATACTCCTCCTCGGGTTTTCCCACTACGGATGCCATCTCTCCGGCCGTAATGCCGCACAATTCTCTCATCGCGGCGATACGCTCTGCGATCTCCCTTATGTTAGGTTCGGCTGACGTCATTTTGTGCTGGATATAATTTAACATAATAAAAGTAACCAGCAATACCGTTTCCGGGAGTCCGCTGTCCGCATTGCCGGACCCGGCAACAGTTATAACCCGGACGTCTATCATCGTTCATGTTTCCGCTGGAAAGGAGGGTGACTGTGATATGCGGCCATTACGGAGTGGGGAAGACCAACCTGTCTCTGAATCTGGCCATCGACAGCTCCCGCCGCGGGGAGAAGACCGTCCTCATCGATCTGGATATCGTTAATCCGTACTTCAGATCGTCCGATTATTCCAATGTTCTGTCGGAATACGGAATCAGAACGCTGGGCCCGGTCTACGCCAATACCAATCTCGATCCCCCGGCTCTCCCCCCCGGCATCGCGGAGGCGGTCGAGACCGGGGAGAGGGTTATTATCGATGCCGGCGGAGACGATGCCGGCTCATCGGTTCTGGGCGTCTTCAGATCCAGCATCTCCTCTTCGGATCCGGACGTGCTTTACGCCGTGAACAGATACAGATCCCTGACCGCGACCGCGGAGGAGGCTCTGCAGATAATGAGGGAGATTGAGAAGGCATCCGGGCTGGAAGTCACCGGAATAGTCAACAATTCCCATATGAAGGATCTCACGGATCCGGTTCTGATCGCGGATTCCGTTTCCTTCGCGGAAAGGATCTCTTCGCTGTCCGGGCTGCCGCTCAGGTTCACCGCCGTCCCCCGCAGCATAAACCTCTTAAATAAAATACAGAACATCTACCCGGTAGACGTCATCGTTAAGGCGCCTTGGGAATAAGCAGGTAGTCAAATGCCGAAAGTAATCGTTGATAACGACAGATGCAAGGGCTGCGAAATGTGCGCCGCTGCTTGTCCGAAAAACATATTGGAGCTCGACAGGAAGATAACCAACAGCAAAGGGTACCATCCCGTTCACGTTACGGATGAAAAGATCTGCATCGGCTGCGGATCCTGTACTATCATGTGCCCGGATACGGCTATAAAAGTGGAGGTCTGAGATGGCCGAGAGAGTTTTGATGAAAGGGAACGAGGCTATCGCGGAAGCGGCCATAGCCGCCGGATGCAGGCATTTCTTCGGATATCCGATCACGCCGCAGACGGAGGTCGCGGCATACATGTCCAAAAGGATGCCTAAGATCGGAGGAGTATACCTTCAGGGAGAGTCCGAGGTCGCATCGATAAACATGGTTCTCGGAGCGGGCGCCGCGGGAGTCAGGGTAATGACGTCCACGTCGTCCCCCGGAATCAGTCTTATGGCCG
>JAEEKU010000066.1 GCA_016282555.1 Methanomassiliicoccaceae archaeon | reverse complement strand
CTCTCTCTGGCAGGAATCCCCCTGTCGAACAGCGCATGCACCAGTCTGCGCTTTGTCCTGGTACTGTCTTCTTCCGCCGAAACGGGGTATTCCGGAGGTTTTTCGAAAAACGAATCCGCGGTAACATCGTCCACCGGCTGGTTCTCGTCATAGTTAAGTTCGAAATCGGTGACGTCGATCGTGCCGTACTCTCTGAGGAAGCAGAGAACGTCATAATAGCAGTTCCATCCCGTTTTGATCCAGCCGTTCGACATCATTTTCTCAAGTATTTCCACCGCGGTTCCGGATTCCTTGCCTTCGATTTCCCAGTAGTATTTCAGAAGCACGGCGGACAACTCGTAATCCGGGCCCCCGCAGTAATAGTAGAATTTTGCCAGCCGGTACAGCGAATCCTCGTTTCCCTCTTCCATGGAGAGGCGGTACCAGAATACCGCGAATTTTTTCATCAGAGAATATTCTTCCCTTTCTGACGGGATCTGCTCCAGATCCAATGCCCGCTTCTCATACCACGCGGCTAAATTCTCCATCATTCCGGAAGCTGATTCTGTATTCCCGATCACCGCTTCAGCCTTGGCGCATCCGGATTCCGCCGCCGCAGTCAAAAGATTCCTCGCGGCTTCCGGATCTTTAGCGATACCGAAAAGCCCTCCCAGATGGCGGATTCCGAGTTCGCACATGGAATCCGGATCTTTCTTTTCTGAATTGTTTCTGATTTTTCTGTCGGATTTCGTTTCCAGATCCATACGGCAGCCACTGCGGCGTGTATATCTCCGGAAAAATATATGGGTTGTGAGGCGCAGCCTTGAAATCATCAGGCCCGGCTTTTTATCAATTTATATATCCGGAGTAAATGCCGTTTTCATGGTCCCTTCTCCGTTTAAAACTACCCGCTCAGCAGTCTATGAACGGCCTAAAGCTGTTCAGACCGTTTCCGAAGGGGAACGCGCATCCGACGGGACGGTTTCGATCAATCTTTCCAAGTATTATTACAGAAGATCCACGGACAAAGGAACCAGAATAGTCCCGCTGGAACAGCAGTTCAGAAGCATATACGACGAAGTCCTCAGCCATGGCGGCATAGGCCGGTTCGTTACCGACCATCTTTACGGAAGGGAACCTGTGAAGACGGTTTATTTTCTTCATCCGGCATTCGATAAGGCCGGTCCGGAGCCCCCGGAACTGGACAATGTCGTTATGCGGACGGTCTCGGCTTTCGATCGGGATCTCGATATAGTTTTCTCGGGCAATTTCGAGTTCAATGACAAAATCCGCATCTGGGAGTTTATGGTCACCGGAGTTATGACGGCCGGGCATACGGGGAAGTACATAGGCGAGACCGAGCTGAAATGTTCGGTTTATCTCACGCTGAAAGACGGTTCGGACGTCTATTACGATACGGACGGCAGGGAGATCAGGAACAGAAAGACGGCCGATCATTCGAAGAATATCATAAATCCCGGCACCGTGTCTCTTATCAAAGAAAAGTATCCCGTGCTGAATCCCCGCGAGACGAGGACCGTTCTCAATGACTGGCTGGATTTTCTGGATATGCGCGAATCGTCCGCCGGATGCAGGGCCGAAGAAGGATTCAGGATCCGCAGGCCCGTATTCATTCAGTCCTGCTTCTCCGATCTGGCCGGACTCAAGGGAAAAAACATTCTCGTTTCCGACGGCACCACCGGATGGACGGACGAGATAATCCCGGGAATGCCTCAGTGCATTCTGGTGAAGATAGAACACGTCATCAGCAAGGCGCTTTCCAAGCCGGAAATGCGCAGATATACGGATAAGTTCAACGCCGCGACCAAAGGGATAGTCAGAATAATGGATCCGGCGGAAGACGGATCTTTCCGGGAGCCCGAAGAACGCGAAAAAGATAAAAATTATTCAAGTCCCGGAGAGCGTATTTCAGAAGCCGTGATGTGCAGCTCTTTCACGGAAGAGGAGACTTTTCCGATAGAAGAAGAGTACAGAGAGGAGATCAGGAGAATAGACGGGCTCTTCGAGGAAAAGGCCGCGGAACTGAAAGCGCAGGAGATCTCGCGGTATGAGAAATCCGATGAATTCATCCGGCTTCTCGAAGAAACTGTTTCGGAAGGCGCGGACGAAATAGCCGCCGAAGCGGAAACGATCAGAAAAGGGAAAGCCGAGGAGCTGTACCTCGGCCTGATGGAATCGGGGCCGGCCGGAAGCGTTCCGGGATGGGACGAGATTTATAATTCGGTAGATTCCGGCGAATGCGCCGCAGAGGCGGCCGTCCGTTACCGGGAAAAGAAGGCCGGAAAACTTCTCAGAAAGAAAGAGGGGGAGCTCAATTCTTCCATCAAATCCTCCCTGAAAGGCGAATTCAGGTTAATGCGCGATGCCGCCAAAGAGAAACGCGACGCCGCGCTGGGCGAGCTCTCGCTGAAATTATCCAAAAACGTTCTTACCGTTTATTTCAGAATAATTCCGGGAGAGGAAGAATCCGTCGTGCAGGGAGTCAGATCCAGAGAGGAATATTTCTCCGGACGCAGGGAATTCGTCATCGCGGAGGATGATGCTGCCGAGAGGAGCTCCATCGAGCGCCAGAGACAGGCCGTCAGAAGCCTTCTTAACGGCACGATGACCAATCCGTATCTGATTTCTTTTCTGTTCTCTCCTGAAATCGCCCCTCTTTACAGGGAGGTTCCGGCGGGGCATCTGTTCGGAACTCATTTCAATCCTCTCCAGCTGAAAGCTATCAACGGAGCGGTCTCTTCCAACGGAATTTATCTCATACAGGGCCCTCCGGGAACCGGGAAGACCCAGGTTATCGCGGAGATTACCGCCCAGGAGGTCATACGCGGCAGGAAAGTCCTCATAGCCAGCCAGGGAAATAAAGCGGTGGATAACGCGTTCGACAGGCTCCGTCCGTACAGTTTCATCCGGCCGATACGCATAATGGCGGAAAAGAAGGAGAGCCGGTACGAGCTTAAGGAGATAGTTTCGACGTTCTACGAGGGAATCAGATCAGGAATAGATCTCCGCGCGGAGTTTATCGGGAACCCGGGAGAAGTATCCGGAGCGCTGGAAAAGATAGCCGGGATCAGGGAATACTACAGGGAAAAATACACCTCGTCCCGCAGCGGCGCCGACAGCATAATCAGGAAGCTCAGATCGGTATCCCGCGAGTTCAACGAACGCCTGGACAAACTCAACTGCGACAACGCCCAGCTCGAATCTAACCGGAAAAGATACTACGCCGCATGCGATATGCTGTCCAGACTGGATGATTTCGAGCAGGAGGATTACAGAGACTACGTTCTGGAGATACGCTCCCTGTTCTCCTTCGTCCAGACCAGCGGGGACAAGGACCGCGTCCTTTTCGGAAGAGACGGGATATGCAGCAGCCTGATCAGGATGTCCGAGGATACTCTCTCCGAGACGGAGGAGTTCTACGGCGCCTGCTACGACGAGGGAAATCTTCCCGGAGACATTTTCTCCGTTCTATATTCCGGCGGAAAGCCGAGGAGTCTCCGCAATGTCAGGCTGCAGCTGGAAACGATCCGCGATATACTGCGCTCGGTGTCGGAAGCGGACCGGGACGAGTACGAAAAATCCTCCAGACTCGATCCGGCCGACGCCGAAAATGTAATAAAACTGTATCAGAGCAGGATCAGCTCTCTGGAGGAGCAGCAGCCCTTCATCGAATTCAGCGCCGCGGAGAAGGAGATCCGCGGAATGATCTCCGGACTGTTCTCCGCTCTGAGGATCACCGATCGCTACGAGACCGTGGAGGACGCGATGAAAATCGTAAACCGGACGGAAGCGGTGCTGGGCAGTCTTTCCGGAAATTTATCCGGAGCCGAAGAGGAATGCAGGGAGATCAGCGGCTACCTCTCCGAGAAAAATACTCCCGGAATAGATTCCGAAATACTGATCGACGAGTTTTCCGGCTACGTCAACGTCGTCGGGATGACATGCACCGTGAAGGAAAACGTTGCTGGTGTGAAAAAGGACGAAGGCCCCCAGATAGATCTCCGCAGGATGGGGATCGATACCGTTATTATTGACGAAGTGAGCAAAGTGCCGTTTCCGGAGCTTATACGCCCCATGTCTTTCGGAAAGAAGATCATTCTGGTAGGCGACCATAAGCAGCTTCCCCCGGTGTATAACGAAAGAAACGAGGACAACGATCTCAGGGAACTGAACAGAAAATACGCCGGGATGTATTCCGAGCCTCTGTTTCAGAAGATGTTCGAAGCGGCCGGAAGCCATTCCAAAACCATGCTGAGGACCCAGTACCGCATGACTTCGGAGATAATGGGAGTAATAAACAGATTTTACGGCGGGGCCCTGGAGATGCCGGAGGGAGTTCCGGAGAAAGAGCACCGCATATCGGCTGCCGGGAAAACGCGCCCGCTAATAGTTCCGGAGCATTCCGTTCTTTTCATAGACTGCAGAGGCAGGGAGAGGATGGAGAGCGGAAGCACTTCGTTCTCCAACGAATCAGAAGCCGAGACGGTTTTCCGGATGGTCAGGATCCTGGACGCATGCTGTAAATACGATTCGGACGGGAATCCTCTGGAGGATCCGGATCGCAGGATGTCGATGGGCGTGATAACGCCATATTCGGATCAGATGAAGCTGATCAAGAAGAAACTTCGCATGGATGCCGGCGCGGAGACCGATCTCAAGGCGTTCAGGAACGACGGCGAGGAGAGATTCATGGTCAAAGCGGTGGACGATTTCCAGGGGGACGAGAGGGATATAATAATACTGTCTCTGGTAAGGACCTCCGCGTCCAGATTCATCTCCGATTTCAGACGCATAAACGTAGCCATGAGCCGCGCCAGGCGTCTTCTGATAATCGTCGGGAACGCCGGCATCCTCGAAAAGACGCCGGTCGAGATCGACGGAAAGCAGGAGTACGTATACAAGGATATCATCTCGGATCTGCGCCTGCGCGGATGCTTCGCCGACTCTTCGGAGGTGGTTCTGTGAGCGATAACGTGCATACGGAGCTCGAGCTCCCGGTCATAAAGGCGAGGTTCACCGGGACGGTTCTCCAGATAAGGAAGATTTCCGGCCTGGACTTTCTGGCGGCCAAAATGGCCGAAACCGGAGGGATTTTCGATCTGAATATAATTCAGACGATGAACCTTTTTTCGATGCATACGGATCTTTTTCCGCTGGTGAGGGACGCCCTCATGCGTCTTTCCGCCGCAGGTATGCTGAACAATACCGCCAGCAGGATAGAGCCGGATACCCCGTTCAGCAAAATCGCCGTATCCGAAACCGGCAGCCAGCTCCTCAGGATGCGCATCTCGTCCGCGGAGAGGAAGCAGATCGATTCGGTTATCGTCTACTGCCCCTGGAGGACGGAAAAGGTCTCTCCGGATTACAACATCTCATTTTCGGACAGGCAGATACGGCTGTCTGCAGACGCCAGGGATCTCCTGATCTCGTACGTCGGCGGGCATAAGGAGCAGTTCGGCATAGATCCCTTTTCGGAAATAAAGAATGCCAGGATCGATACGTCCAACATGCCTTCGGGGTACGCTCTGATATCTCCGGAGCTGTTTTTGGACAAGGAGTCCGGAAACTTCAGGTTCGCGGGTTCCCAGGGCATCGATCTCGCGTATCTGAGGGACTCTTACAAAGGTCCGATTCTTAAGAAAATACCAGAGGAGGTTTTTCAGATGCCGCCCGGAACGTTCGAAGTGAAGAAGTGGAGGGACGAGCTTCCGGGAGAGGGATGCGGCTATATGCTTCCCTCCGGGTTCCGGATCGGAGGCGGGATTCTCTTCTACGGCCCGGGCCTCTCCAGGATACAGTACCCAGATAAAGCCAGGCTTCCGGATTCCGCGGACTGCGACGCCGCCGTTCTGATCTCCGCCTCAGAAGGGAAAAAGTACTGGTTCGTAAGAAAGACCGTCGGGCTGGAGGACTTCGGCGAGAAGATAGCTGCTAAGATCGTAGCTTTCCACGACATGTCCCGCCGGGAGATAAAGGATGCCGTGGACTTCCTGCTGGAGGGAAAGCGCGCGGCAAAGAGCGAAGACCTGAGAGTGATCGGGGAAACGGCGCTGCTGCTGAACGACGATTCCGTTCTCACCGGAAGAATCATAAGCGGGATGGAGGAAGGAAAAGATTCCGCCAGGAAGATTCTGGCCGCGGCCGGTTCCCTGGACGATCGCTGTAAGGAGCCTCTGGGAAGAGCTCTTGAAAAATGGCTGTGCGGGAAGACGGAAACCGAATCCCCCGAAGATCTGGAGCAGTTATTAAAACTGATATCCAGAAGTTACGATGTGTACGGGGACGATCTCGCCGGATCGGTCATCAGCGGATACGGGCCCGTACGGGGAGCGGAGCTTCTTTACCGCTCCGGGGCCGGCTTCGTCCTGCCGGGAAATCAGATGATATCCGATGCTGCGGCCGAACTCATTCTCTCCGGAAATCCCGCGGGAGAGCCCTGCTCCTGGCTGCCTGACGCTTCCGCCGCGGCCCGCATCCTCGGCGAACTGAAGGAAAAGACCGGAGTAAAGGATTGCGACGGTTACGTTCTGGACTGCGGAATCGCGGAGACCGGAGAGGGAAAGGAGATCAGCTATCTGGAAAACCGTTACTCGGCGCTTCTGGAGAAAATACTGAAAGATTATCCCCTGATCTCAAATTCGCCCGGATACGGGAAACTGGCGAAGTTCGGATCGGTGTTCGCGTCGCTGTCCGCAGCAGTTTCCAAAGGGTGCGGCATTAGGAGAAGCATGAATCTGAAGTCGGAAAACAATCCCATCCGCTTCTGTCTGTCTCTCAGAAAACTTCTCTCGGAGCGGATGCGGATCGCGGTTCCCGGAATAAAGGATTCCGAAATATACGGAACCATAGAAAAATCCGGCAGTCTGAGCGACGACGTGAAGCGGCCGGTGCTGGAGTTCCTGTCCTACTGCGACGAGACGCTTCCCCGCGCCGCCGACGTACCGGTCGGTACCGGAGAAAGAAACGCCTGGACGGACGCGGTGTTCGAGATACTGAAGAGCGGATCGCTCCGATGAAAATGATACGATGCGTTTAAGTATGAAAGGCTATTGTACGTGCGGTCGGTTTAATGGAGAACGAAACTACCAGATTCGAAAAAGCCAGAATAATCGGCGCCAGAGCTCTTCAGATTTCCTGCGGCGCGCCCGCATTCGCGGATCCGGAGAAGACCGAGGGAATGCTGGATTCCATAGATATCGCCTTGGAAGAGTACAACGAGGGCGTCATTCCCATCTGCGTCGTCAAAAAGTGATTCTCAGCCAAACCTTTTCAGTTTTTCACAATTCCGTAAGGGTTCCGTCTTTCCCGGCGAAACATTTCCCGCGGATTGCTTCCGGTTCCGGATTCAGAGATTTTCCCTCTTTTGAAAAGAATTCCGTTCCCAGAAAGGCAGTATTTCCCAGATATCCGATATTTTCCGGGAATTTTACATACATCAGGGAAAAGCAGTCG
>JAEEKU010000065.1 GCA_016282555.1 Methanomassiliicoccaceae archaeon | reverse complement strand
CTCCCCTGTCGGGGCGGTATCGAGAACCACCACGTCGTAGGAGTTCTCTCTTTTGAACGTGTTGAGATAGAACAGCGCGGAGATCATTTCCATTCCCGGAAAAATCGCCATTTCCTCGGCCGTGATGTCTCCGACGCCCTGGGACAGCATGAAAGCGGAGACGTACTGCTGGATATCGTTCCATTTGGTCTGCATCTCGTGGATGATGTCTATTTCGAAAGCGTCGAAATTCTCAGCCACTCTGGTGATCGTCGGGCCTAGTTCGATGCCGAGGGAATCGCCCAGGGAATGGGCGGAGTCGGAGCTCATAAGGATGGTGCGGTAACCCATTTTAGAAAGCCTGTACGCGGTGGCCGCGGACGTGGACGTCTTTCCGACTCCTCCCTTTCCGGTGTATATGATGAGCCTCATCGCCGGAAGCGATCGGTTATGGAATATAAAGCGGATATGGACGGTTTCGAAAAGTATGGGTGCCGGGAATGGGGTTCGAACCCATGACCTTCGGATTTCCCTGGAAGAGGTCTAACGACCAGAACCCTATGAGTCCGACGCTCCACCAGGCTGAGCCACCCCGGCTTTGACGGTCGGATTGGCTTATAGTTTATATTCATTTCGTTACATGTTTTCGCCGCGCCGGCCGGAGAGCTCCTCGTCCAGATTCCCGGAGTCGATGGCGGGTATGCTGTATTCTCCCTCGACCAGCGACTTTATGCTTTTGAGCATCACCGCCACTTTTCTGCCTTTGTGCGTAAGGGAATACGTGGTCGCGGGGCGGGGGCTCTCGGTATGTCTGGATACGAGAAGCCCGTTCTCTTCCAGAACCGAGGCGCATTTCTTCATGTGATCGTACCTGCTGTCCACCCGGAGAAGGTCCCTCGAACGGATTACTTCGAGATCCAGAGCCAGAACCATAACGCCGGCCAGGTCGCTCTCGCAGAACAGCCAGTTGTAATCGGTCCGCATGGCGTCACTCTTCTCCGCTGCCGGAAACGATCGCGCGGACCTAGGAATCGATCTGCGCCGATTCCACGTCGAAACTGCCGGCGATGCAGTCGTTGGCTATCTTCTGAAGAGCGGCGATCACTTTTCCGTGTTCGGTCAGGGCTATTCTGAAGCACAGGCGCGGCTCTCTGACGGGTTCGAACGTTACGAGATCCAGTTTTCTGAGGTTCTCCACAGTGGCCTTCCTGGTGGTCAGGTTGGAGACGACGTCCTCGAGGCCGGACAGATTCGTGGAGCCTCTGTCGAGAAGAACGATGAGAATGCCGATACCGTTCCTGTCAAGGGCCGGCTGGACGGATCCGTTCTTCATGACTATAACTGTATATGGTCATTATTATCGGTTTTCATGCGGTTTCGTACATATATACAGTTATGTATATCCAAAGGTAAAATAAATAAAGGGTTTGCGCGGAGTCATCCGCGGGATCACTGGATCGCTTTTCTGACCTTTTCGAATATCTCGTCGATGGTTCCGGTTCCCTCGATGGTGACCAGTTTTCCTCTGGACTCGTAATATCCGATAAGAGGCATGGTCTTCTCGCGGTAGGTGCTGAGCCTGTTGAGGACGGTCGCTTCCGTATCGTCGTCTCTCTGGTAGAGCCTGGAGCCGCATTTGTCGCAGATCCCCTCGGTTTTAGGGGCGTTGTAGATGAGGTGGTAAACGGCATTGCAGGAGGGGCAGGAGCGCCTCATGGTGATTCTTTTTATGAGTTCCTCGTCCTTGACGTCGAGGTTGAGGGCGAGATCCACGTCCAGCTGTCCGGACAGGGCGTCCGCCTGCTCGATCGTCCTCGGGAATCCGTCGAGAATGACTTTTCCGTCCGCGGCGGCAATCTTCTCCTTCATGAGGCCGATTATGAGATCGTTGGGAACCAGGGCTCCGGAGTCCATGTACTGTTTCGCTTTCATTCCGAGCTCGGTCTGGTTTTTGACTGCTTCGCGGAGCATGTCTCCGGTGGAGAGTTTCACGTATCCGAATTCGGAACACAGCTTCTCCCCCTGGGTTCCTTTTCCGGATCCCGGGGGCCCGAGGAGCACTATTGTGGATTTCATGAAACTTCGGATTTTATCATCGTATTTAACGTGAATGACTCCGGCCCGGGATCCCGGCATCCGCTGAGCTATGCAATTCCCTAAATACGCCGTCCATAATAGGAGAAGCAGAGGTGTCCCTGTTGGAAAAGGAAATAATTTGCCGGATCGAGAAAATAGTCGGAAAAGACGGCTATTCGGTCGAGCCGGCGGTTCTCTACACGTATGGTTTCGACGCATCTATATTTCACAGCACTCCGGACATCGTGGTCCAGCCCAGGACGACGGAGCAGGTTTCTGAGATAATGAAGATCGCTTCAGAATACAAGATTCCGGTGGTTCCCAGAGGTTCCGGCACGGGTCTGTGCGGCGCCGCGGTTCCGATCAAAGGGGGAATCGTGATGGCCATGCAGCGGATGAACAAAATCAAGAGAATAAGCGTGGCCGATCTGTGGGTGGACGTCGAGGCCGGATGCATATACAACGATCTCAACGCTGAATTATCCAAATACGGATTCTTCTTCCCGCCGTCGCCCGGATCCGCGGAGGCCTGCCAGATAGGCGGAATGGTCGCCACCAACGCCTCCGGGATGCGCGCGGTCAAATACGGGGCCACCAGGGATTTCGTTCTCGGCCTGACGTTTGTGAAAGCCGACGGCGAGATCGTGCGCTGCGGAACCAGAACGATCAAAGACGCGTCCGGATATCAGCTCGCCAGGCTCATGTGCGGATCCGAGGGGACTCTGGGTATAATAACCGAGGTCACCCTGAAGCTCACTACCAAACCCAAAAAATCCGCATCCTGCCTGTGCGCTTTCAGAACCGTCGAGGATGCCGGAAAGTGTATTTCGGCCATCATAGCCAAGCCTCTGATTCCCGCTTCCTGCGAGCTGATGGACAGCGTCAGCATCACGGCGGTCAACCAGGCCCGGGGAAACCCTCTGCCCTCCTGCGGCGCGCTCTGCATCGTCGAGGTCGACGGGGAGACGGACGAGATCATCGACAGGGATCTGAAGATCGTGGAAGAGGTCGCATCGGAGACGGGAGCGGTGTCGGTCACCCCCACCAAGGACAAGAATCTGATAGCCAAGTGGACGGATGCCAGAAAATCGGTCATGACTTCGCTCTCCGCGCTCAAGCCGGGGTGCTCGTCGGTATCTCTCGCGGACGACATGGGCGTTCCCGTTTCCCAGGTTCCCAAAGCGGTCAAGGCGTTCCAGGAGATAGCGGAGAAGTACAGAGTCACGATCGCTACCTACGGGCACGCGTCCGACGGAAATCTCCACACCAAGATGGTCATCGACCCGACCGACAAAGACGAGTGGGACCGCGGCGTGAAAGCGGTGGACGAGATATTCGACGTCTGCATAGAGCTGGGCGGAACCGTCACCGGAGAGCACGGCGTGGGGATCTCCAAGGCTCCCAATTACATGAAGGAGAGGGAATCCGAGCTTTCCTCCATCAGAGCGATTAAGAAAGCCATGGATCCCGACAACATCCTCAATCCGGGAAAAGCGGATCAGTGGACAGGCCCGATTCTCGGACGTCTCAGATATCCCTGCAAGGAATATATGTGAAAACCGGGGGGATATCCCCCTCTTTTTTTTTGTTTTTCAGACCATATAGTAGAGCCCGAGGTTCATAAGCCCGATGAATTCGGCCGCTCCGAGAACCACCGCGATTATCCACACGGGAATGCTCCATTTCAGGATCTTCGAGCCGTCCAGCGGCGGGAACGGGATGAGATTGAACAGAGCCAGCGACGCGTTCAGGCTCGCCAGGAGATAGAACGGCACCACCCACTGGTTTCCGTTCAGCAGAATGCATCCGAGCAGCCCTACGGCGGAGAACACGAGGTTGACCGCCGGCCCGGCTATCGATATTTTCCCGTTGAGGCGGTTGTCCATCTGCCCCGAGATCATGACCGCTCCCGGCGCCGCGAACAGGAAGCCCGCGAAAGACAGCAGCAGCGATATCCCGAGGCCGATCGGGAACATGCGGTACTCCGACCAGAGCCCGTGTTTCTGGGCGGTGAATTTGTGTCCGAACTCGTGCAGAAGGAAACTGATGACTACCAGCCCTATGCACACGGCGAACAGTCCGGCGTAGGAGCCCAGCCCGGCGCCGAACGTATTCTCGAACGCGGTCATTATGAATCTGTTGTTCCTTCCCGCGAATACTATGGTGAAGGACAGCGCGAGGACCAGAATGGATATCGCGATATCCCTCAGTTCCGTCCTGCTGAATCTGGGGCTGCCGAATCCGGAATTCACCCTCAGCAGATCATCGGTCATATCCATGAGCCGTGTCAGTCGCTTTGTTTATATAAGGTTACTACGGAGAGCCCGTCTTGGCGCGGTACGGCGCACAGTTATAAATCTGTCTGCGCATCATCGGGAACGTTCAGATGGATAGGAAAAACGTCTCCCACGGCAAAGAAACATGCAGATGGTGCGATACCTGCGGCACGCTGCTTCTCGGCGGATCCTGTTCGGAGTGCGGCTCTCCGGGGAGAGAGTTCGAGATCAACAGCCCGGGAGATATAAGGCCGTGCATGGGAGACAGCGTGAAGCTCGTCCTTCGCCTTTTCAGGGAGAATTTCGGAACGGATCTTCCGCTGAGGAACAAATCCATGTTCCTGAACAAGATCCCGGGGGAGGACCGCACCGACGAGATCATAGCCCACGGCTCCGTCGTAGGGGTGCTCAGATTCGATCTGAGATCCGGGCGCATCCTTCTCGAGATAAGACAGGCGGGCGCCGAACTCTTTTCGGATTGCGCAGTGAAAAACGTGATCGTTTTCGGAAACATGTCCGGCCATCTCAAAGGAAAATACATCCCGGGCGGAAACATCAGGGACGTTTCCGGAGATTTTCCCGCGGGAAGCCCGGTGATTCTCCGCAAAGGCTCCAGAATCGGCGCGGGTGTAGCGGCGGCATGCTCCGCCGATCTTAGAAATCAGGATAAAGCGGTGAAGATCAGGGATATCTCCGAGCCTTCGGGGCTCGTCCCGTCGCCGGACGCCGGCCTGCAGACCTTCGCCGGGTGCAACCGCGGCCACGCGAAACGCTTAGGGCGCGCCGCCGCGAAGGAGATCAGGGATTTTCTCGCCCGGTCGGAGAAACTTCCGCTCACCGTATCCTTCTCGGGGGGAAAAGACTCGCTGGCCGCTTACGCCCTGGCATGCGCCGCCGCCGGCAAGCCGGAACTGATCTATGCGGATACCGGACTGGAATTTCCGGAGACCGTAGAATACGTCGAAAAATTCGCGGCCGCGAACCGCTGCAAATTGCACAAAGCATCCGGAGGAAACGGATTCTGGGACAACGTCGGCGCGTTCGGGCCCCCGGCCAAAGATTTCCGCTGGTGCTGCAAGGTCTGCAAGCTGGGCCCGGTCACCGATCTCATCAATTCGGACTTTCCCGGAGGCACCGTAACGGTGGAGGGCAACCGCAGGCTGGAATCGTATTCGCGGTCGTCCATCGGATTCGTCACGAAGAATCCGTTCGTCCCCGGCCAGATAAATCTGAATCCGATAAGAAACTGGCGCGCGGCCGACGTATGGGCGTATATTTTCGCCTGCGGGCTCGATTTCAATCCACTTTACAAAAAAGATTTCGAAAGGATCGGATGCTATCTGTGTCCCGCCAGCCTCTCCAGCGAATGGCAGAACACCCGCAGGATCCATCCGGAGATGCACGCCAGATGGGAAAATTATCTCGAGAGGTACGCTTCCGAAAACGGCCTCACCCCCGAATATGCGGATCTGGGCCTGTGGAGATGGAAAATCCTCCCCCCGAAGATGGAGGCTCTCTCCGAAGGGCTCTGCCTGACCGTGAAAAAACAATCCGCGGGACCGTCGGTGGAGCTTCTGAAGGGCGCTTCCCCCTGCGCCGCGGGAGGGTATTCCATGGAAGCGATAGTCCGCATGCGCAGGAACAGGGATTTCTCTTACGTCGCGGAGGCGCTGAAGCTCTACGGCGATGTGAAATATTCACCAGACTACGAAGTCGCGCTCCTGAAGACTCCCGCGGGCAGGGCGAAGCTCTTCGGCGGGGGGCAGATCTCGGTTACCGCGCCGGACGCAGATAAGGCCGAATCCGTTTTCAGCAAGGCCCTGAAAGCCGCGGTCCGCGCGCAGATGTGCACGTGCTGCGGAATATGCGCGAAAAAATGCGGCAGAAACGCGATAAAGATCTCCGGCGGAATGATCGTCGACGCCAAGAGATGCGTATCCTGCGGGAAATGCGAAAAATCCTGCATGGTTATGCATTACTACGACAAACTGATGGTTCAGACCGGGGGAACGCACGCTTGCGGCGCGCCTCCCTCTGCAATAAGATAAAATACTTTCTTTAAGTCTGCGCTCCATGGATTTGGTGTTCGGCCTCGCCATGATTCTCGGAATCGGGCCGGCCTTGGCTCTGATGTATCTCGTGGTCAGAGAGTATACTTACCCCAGAGTGGAGCAGCCGTTTTTCAGCGACCCCGCGTTTTTCGGACTGTTCATCGTCGGTCTCGTCATCGGATCGGTTCTCTTCCTCGCGCTGACGACCTTCAAGTTCGCATCCAATCCGATTTATATGGTGCTCTTCGCCGCCGTCGAAATGATGGCTATGCTCATCGTCATGAATCTGAAGAGGTTCAGGGGGAAATCGGATTCCGTTTTCTACGGCTACGCCCTGGGCCTGGGGATGTCCAGCGGGATCGCCACGGGGATATGTTTCGTTCTGGCGTCCACGGCGGAGTATCTCGACGCGTCCTCCGTTACTATGATTGTTATCTCGGTGTCGCTCGCCATGATTCTCGGAGCCTGCGGAACCAACATCGGGGAGGGGATCGCAAGAAACCTTCCCGTCCAGTATCTGCTTCAGGGCCTCATCCCCCTGGTCGCGTTCAATCTCTTGTTCACCGTGGTTCTCCAGGGCGGGGAGCTCGGAGGGGAGATCGTTTATTACGCGTGCCAGGTTCTGATGCTGATCATAGCGGCGTTCTATTTCTACCGCAACATGTACGTCAGGCTTCCCGGGATCGTCCGCGAGGTTCTGAAGCTCGAGGGCAAAGGAAGAAACGATATCCCGCGCCATTGATCGCGCTTTGTAATATCCGGGCCTGGATTCGTATATGAGGCAGCGGTCCAGCATGGCGGAGACCATCTTTTCAGCCTTATCCCCGGCGATTCTCCGCACGTCGTCCATCGTGAAAGTGCTCTTGAGCTCCGACAGCCCTTCGGCGAGGATGCTCATTTTAACTTCCGGATCGGAGCAGCGCTCGTAGCGGTAGATAAGAGTGGATTCCGGATCCGATAACTCAATGCGCTTTCTTTTCTCCCCGGAATCCGGAGGAACGAATCCCTGCGACCGCGCCAGCGCTTCCCTGACCTCGCTCTGGACCGCCGAAGTGTAATACACCGCGAGCCTGGAGTTGTCGGAGGCGTCCCCGCAGTAAGGGCATCTGGACGTCGCCTTGGAAAGATCGACTATTCTCGGCCGGCCGCACGCGCCGCATTTAGCGAGTCCGTACATGATCTCGCCTGTAATCGCAGAACACCAGCGCGGCGACGCAGCATCCGTAATGATCCATGGGGATCGACAGCTCCTGGGTGACGAACCCCGCATCCGTGAATTCCGTTCCGCGTATGCGGGCCATCTCGTCCATCTTCCACTGCAGTATCTCCCTGAGGGATTCCGCCGAGCCGTGGATATGCCCTTCGGCCACGTATCCTCCGTTTCCGTCTTTCCTGTAGGCGTAGGCGATGCCCGAGGAGATGGTCTCCCCCTCGCATCCCCTCATCTGAGCCAGAACGCAGTGGGTGACGGCGCCCATGGGGAGCTGGCACCTCTCTACCCTCTCGGCGCCGGCCGGGATCACGGACGATACGGAGACCAGATTCTGCTCTCCTATTCCCGCCTTGATAAGCGCCAGATCGAAAGCGTTCAGATCGGAAACCGGGCTGGTCGCCGAGCTTTCCGTTATGAAGAAGCGTGACGGGATCAGATTCATGATCCGGCGATACTGGTTCCGTAATTATCCTTATCGGTCCGCGCCGGAGGATCTTCCGTTTTATCCGTAGATCGCGGTGTTATCCGTGCTGTTGTCGTCGTGCACCTGGATGCGCCTGTTGATCTCCTCGGCCTCTTTCAGAAGAGCGGATCCGTCGACTTTGAAACCCGTCACAAGTTTGGAGACGGGATCTAGGAATCCGGCCGCGGATTTCGGATCGGGTATGCTCTGGTTTCCCGGGACCAGGATGGCCATAACGTTTATCCCGTACTGCGGGCCGTCGTAGAGCATCACTCCGGTGATTCCCTTGACCATGCAGTTGTCCATGATCGGAAGCCTGGATTTTTTGAGCATTCCGCGGGCGCCGGGCCCGGATCCGCAGGCGACGACCTTGTCCTCTTCGAAAATCCGGGGTATCCCCTCGAGGCAGATCAGTTCGCTGACCCCCAGCGTGCGGAAATACTCCAGCAGCGAGCCGGAGATGGCGTAGCACTGCTCCGGTTTGGGAGCGTATTCCGAGAGGCATACGACCATGTCCTTTCCGTTCTTTCTGCGGGATTTGTAGCCGTAGATTCTTATCGGGGGATATGCGGAGCCGTTGTAGATGTAGCAGTAGGGGGGCATATCCTCTCCGGACAGCCCGGCGATGACCTGCATTTTCTTCTGAGATACGAAATAATTAGCGGCGATCGAGCTTACGAGCCCGCTGCTGGGAAAACCTATCACCGCGACGGGCGACTCAAGTTCCATATTCCCGTATCTCACGGTCTTGATTTCCATGCCGGGCCGTATGCGCTAAAAGTAATAAGGGATTCGTATTCAGGATGGTCATGAACTGCCGGGAAATTGAAACGTCCAGCACCTCCGCCGGCATTCCGGTGGTCACCGAAAAGGTTCCGGGAAGCCGCAGCGCGGGATACATGATCGCGGTCGCGACAGGGTCCCGCGACGAGACCGGGGAAATATCAGGTCTGTCCCATCTTCTGGAGCATACCGTGTTCAGAGCCACGGAGACGAGGGACTCCTTCATGATGGCTAAGCAGATCGAAGGGGCCGGCGGAGAGATCAACGCCTTCACGGGGCGCGAATGCACCGCATTCTACGGAATCACCATAGACGAGACCGCGTCCGTCGCCATGGACATCGTGGGGGATATAGTCGCGAATCCGAAGCTTACCGCGGAGGATACGGAACTGGAGAAGCAGATCGTCCTTCAGGAACTGAGCATGATAAAGAGCGAGCCGGAAACCTATATCCACGATCTATTCGAGTCCCAGATCTGGAGGGGGCACCCCCTTTCCCGGGACGAGGGGGGAGACGAGGAGATCGTCGCCGCCCTGACCTCCGCGGATCTCAGGAAATATTACGAGGAGAAGTACAGAATTCCCAATCTTTCCGTTTACGCGGTCGGGGCGGTGGATCCGGAGGAGACCGCGGAATGGGCAGGGAATGCCCTGGACGGGCTGGCCGGAGGCAGGAGAAACATCAGAACAGAGCCCCCGAGGCCGGTTTCCGGATACAGGTTCGAGAGAAACGACTCCGATCATTACCAGATCGCCATAGGATTTCCGGCTTACGGCGCCCGCCACAGGGACCGGACGGCGGCGTCCATGCTGAACGCGCTTCTCGGGTCGGGAACGAGCTCCAGGCTGTTTCAGGAGATCAGGGAGAAAAAGGCTCTCGTTTATTCGGTGTATTCGACCGTGTCCCAGTGCAGCGACGCCTCGTCCCTCGCGGCATACATGTCATGCACCGGATCCAACGTCTGCGAAGCCGTCGCCACGGCGGAATCCGAGTTCCGCAGATTCCTGGACGAGGGATTCGGGGAGAAGGAGCTGGAGCGCGCCAAGAATCTGACCAAAGGCGCCGTCATCCGCAGCGCCGAGTCCGCCGAAAGCCGGCTGTACATGCTGGGGATGTGCCATCTGCTCACCGGGAGCGCGGAGAGCCTGGACGATCGTCTGGCGAGAATCGACGCGGTTACCGCGGAGGACGTCATGCGCGCGGCCGGGGACATTCTGGATCCCGGGCGCATGAACATCGTGATTCTCGGAAAAGGCAGGAAGAAGTTCGAGGAGATCGATCCTTCGCTTTTCTCTTTCTGAACTCTTCGATCAGGTGGAGAACCGCGTTCTTTCCTTTCTCCACCGCCTCTTCCACCGCAGGGGTCATAGTCTCCGAAACGGTGCGGATGTCCAGCACCTCCACCGCGACGAACGCGATCTCCGCCGGCATGGAAGAGGGATCCATCTGTCTTCCGATCTTTATCGCCGTGGGGAGATTGACGTCGTGGCACGATGCTCCCGCTACCGCCTCTCCGAAGTCCTGCTCTCCGAAGATCATCACCGTTCCCGGCTCGAACTGCATCGTCTGAATAGCATCGGCTATCACCGCGAACTCGTATCCTCTGATGACCGGGAGTATATCCAGTCCCCCTATGGCCTCCTGGCGGCAGTCCACGCCGGGGATTCCCATTTTCTCTATCTCCCCGGATATCCTCAGGCCCACCGCGTCGTCGCACATGATGGGGCTCCCGAGGCCGACCACGACCGTGCCGCATCCGCTGTTTTCCATGGGTGCAGATGCGCGGGCTGCGTTATATCGTTTGGGAAAGGTTATAACCCTGCTTCACGGATAATAACCGCATGAAGATCTCCGCCCGGGTCTCTCTCGACATCAACGGTACCCTGATAACCTCCAGGCAGCTGGAAGCTCTCATCGCCGTGCGCGACACGGGAAGCCAGACGGCCGCGGCCGGAAAGCTGGGAATCTCCGTTCCGGTTCTTCACAAATACATATCTCTTATCTCGGAAGCTGCCGGAGGCCCGGTTCTGAAGACCACTCCCGCAGGTTCTGCCCTCACCGCCGAAGGGTCGGAGATCGCGGAGGCGGCGGAGGAGATGGCCCTCAGATGCGTCAGGAAAAGGAGGTTTACGGTTTGCTGCAGCCCGGTGACGGAGGAGCTGGTGATGTCCTCGCTTTCCTCGCTGGAGTCGGCCAGGCCGAGGCTGGTGGTGTCGGACGACGAGTACAGCATCCGGATGATGAAGGAGGGCCGCGCGGAGCTGGCCGTGATCGACGATCCCCTCTACCTTTTCGACGCGGACGAGTTCGAAATGGAGGAGATAGCTTATTCCGGAATGGTTTTCGTGGACAACGGGCCGTCGTTCATAAGGTACAGATACGGCGCGCAGAGGGTGGCTTTCATGTATCTGGAAACCGCCGGCCGGAAATACACCGTGGATGCCGAAACGTCCTCCCTGACGGAGCTGGTCAATTCGGGAAAGAGCTTCTTCGTCGACGAGACCATGCTGTACCGGAAAAACCTGAGATTCAGAAGCGCCGTGGATCCGAAAGTGCTGCGCCACGCGGTCACGGCGATATACAGAAAGGAAACCCGCAACATATCCAGACTCATCAGGATGCTCGAGCGCCAGAGAATCCGAGGGATGGTATTACCTTTAAGGATCATATATGCCCTCTTCTTACTGCTCATGTTATATATTGCGAAAGATTAACAGTGTCCGGATACTATGTTTACGCCCAACCCCGATTTTGCGAAGGAGATAGCAGATGCCGGCGGAGAGAAAGTACAGCTTTGCTTCCAGTGCGGTACTTGTACTGCAGGATGCCCGTCAGGCAGGCGCACGTCATACAGAGTAAGAAAAATCATGAGGATGGCCCAGCTCGGTCTCAAGGAGGAAATCGTCACCAGCGAAGACCTCTGGCAGTGCAGCACCTGCTACACCTGCGTCGAGAGGTGCCCCCGCCAGGTCCCCATCGTGGACATCATCATCGCGCTCAGAAACATCGCGGTCAGCGAAGGGCACATGTACGACAACCACAAGAAGACCGCCCAGAACCTCGCCAAATACGGACACACCGTACCCGTTCAGGACAAGATTTCCGCGCTCAGGAAAGATCTCGGTCTTCCCGAAATACCCCCGACCGTCCTCGCCAACGAGTCCGCCAAAGCAGATCTCGACAAGATCCTGAAGGCAACCGGATTCTGCAAAATCGTGGAGTGAGTAAAATGGCAAAGTACGCGTTTTTCCTCGGATGCATCGCACCTCTCAGATACCCCGGTATCGAGAAATCGACCAGAGAAGTCTGCAAAGCGCTCAACATCGAGCTCGTGGACCTTCAGGATGCGAGCTGCTGCCCCGCCCCCGGAGTCATAAGGGCGTTCAACAAGAAGACCTGGCTCGCCGCGGCCGCGAGAAACCTCGCCCTCGCTGAGAAAGCCGGCCTCCCCATCGTCACCATCTGCAACGGATGCTACGGATCTCTCTTCGACGCCGCGCACGAGCTCAAGGAGGACCCCGCTCTCCTCGCCGAGGTCAACAAGATCCTCGCCGAGATCGGAATGGAGTACAAGGGAACCACCGTCGTCCGCCACTTCGCCGAAGTTCTGTACAACGACGTCGGAGTCGACGCTAGCAAAGCAAGGATCACCAACCCCCTCCAGTACAAAGTCGCCGCGTTCTACGGATGCCACTTCCTCAAACCCAGCAACATAAAGGACCTCGACGATCCCGAGAACCCCAGGATTCTCGACGAGCTCATCGAGACCACCGGAGCCAAGAGCATGCCCAGAAACCAGAAGATGCTCTGCTGCGGTGCGGGAGGAGGTCTCAAGGCCGCTTTCGGAGACGTCGCCAAGAAATTCACCCAGACCAACCTGGAGAACATGCAGGCTTCCGGCGCCCAGTTCATCATCGATGTCTGTCCGTTCTGCCACCTGCAGTTCGACGGCACGCAGAAAGATCTCGGATTCAACATCCCCGTTCTCCACCTGTCCCAGCTCATGGGCCTGGCAATGGGAATGGAGGCCAAGGATCTGGCTCTCTCCGCGCACATAACCCCTGTGGTTCTCTGAAACTTTTACGGACGGGATTTCCCCGTCCTTTTCTTTTACATTTCAGATTTTCCGTTCCGCGTGCGTGTTCTCGGAAGAATTTTCTTTGAAACGGAGAATCGCGCGGCTTTCCGGATTTTACGGGAAAATCGAACGCTCCCTTTTCAATCTCCGCGGATTCCGGCAGAATTGCTCTGTTCAGTTTTCCGCAGTATCTGAACGCATCTTTTTTAATCGTCTTCACGGAATCCGGAATAACTACGGTTTCAAGACGGCTGCAGAACGCGAAAGCCGAAGTTTCGATAACAGTAACGGACGGCGGGATCTCAACGGATGTCAGCAGGCAGTCGTAAAACGCGAACGGCCCTATCGATTCGAGAGAATCCGGAAGATTGATTTTCACCAGGCTGCTGTTTTTGAAGGCTCCCGCGCCTATTTCTTTAACGGATTCAGGAAGCACGGCTTCGAAAACCTCATCCTTCTGAAGCTGGAAAGCGTTCGGAGGGATCTTTTCCACGGAATCCGGTATTATAAACTTCCGCTCTCCGAATAATCTGCCCGGGAAGATTATCCTGCCGGCGCCGCTGACGCCGAGTCCGGTCCCGTTAAGATCTTCCATCGAAACAGGATTATGCGCGGCGGACAGATCGTCCGTGCTGAAAGGAGCGTTTTCAAGATACAGTTTAATTGATTCCTCGCAAGATCTCCCGGTACCGATTCCGTTTCCGGCGCAAAGCAGCAGTTTCAGGCGCGCCCAGCGGAGACCTTTATCCGCCCACTGCCGGAAAAGATCTGCGGCTTCGGATTCAATCTCCGGTTTTTTTCCGGACAGGATTTCGTAATTGCCGAAAGAGAAGGCGGCTTCTCCGGGAATCGTTCTTACGGCGGGATAAAGGCTGCGGCACAGAAGGCTCATGCCGCGTATGTACCAGATATCCGCATCCGCAGCATCGGATTTTATCAGCGAGTCCGCGCAACGAAGGGCTTCCTCCGTTTTTCCCTCCCGGAAGTTTCCGGCCGCCAGCGTTTTAATGCCGGATCTCCGGCGATCCGCGGAATCCAGCAATACCCTGCATCCGCAATGAAGGCAAATACCGGACTCGCGCAGATCATCCGTTTCTATGTCTCCGGAACATACGGGACATTTCAGCGCCACGAGCCTCATGAGATTGCGATATAATGTGCGTATAAAACCGATTCCTGCGGAGCCTCCGGAAATCCGCGCGGACTATTTCTCCCATGTCAGAATGTATTTATCGGGCCCCCGGTATGCGAGGGCGTGCTGAGTTCCAGAAGGATTGCCGAGGGTACCGGGGATTATTTCTACGCTCTTGATCTGTACGATTTTTCGTTTCCGAGATACGAGCAGATCGATATCAGGATCATCATGGCAGTCTCCGGATCCGATGCCGGGGATTTCTTCGTGATACTCGACGGGGAGACCCGCGTGGGGACCGCCTACATGCTTTACGGCAGAGATCTGGTTTATCTGTATTATCTGGCCGTGGATCCCGGGTTCCGCGGAAAAGGATACGGATCCGATATTCTCGCCATGATAAAAGACAGGAATCCCGGATGCAGGATCGCATTGAACTCCGAGGCTCCCGACGAGACTGCTGCCAACTATCTCCAGCGTCTCGACAGAATCAGATTTTACGAGAAGAACGGATTCAGGGATACGGGGATAAGGATGCCGTGGAGAGGCGTTATCTTTGCGCTGATGACGTACGGCGGCGACGTCAGCGTCCCCGAGCTTCTTCCCGTCTTCGCGAAAGAATCCTATTACGCCTACAAATTCAGGCGCAGATGACCGCCGGAACCGTTTTATTGGATTAGTTAAAATACATCATATCAGGATTTTTTAGTATTAATTTTCCGAAGCGGATTTTGAGATAATTTTAAATACAAGCGGTACCATTTTTTTAAGGATAAAATTATCCTTTTAGTGATAAAATAAAAGTACTGGCTGATGATTTTTTTCTTGTGTCCCGGGAAAACCCGGTTTCAGCAACCTTTTAATATGACCACAGATTGGAGAGAGATCAGCGAAAGGTGAAAAAATGTCAGCTGTAAAGAAGCCCAAGGCATCTGCAGGCCGCAAGGTCAAGGATAAGTGGAAAGCGAAGGAATGGTACAAGGTTCTCGCGCCCCGCATGTTCAACGAGTCCGAGATCGGAGAGACCCCCTCCGCGGATCCCGAATACGTCATCGGACGTACCGTCGAGGTAACCGTCAAGGATCTCACCGGCGACGCTTCCAAAATGCACATCAAACTGAAATTCAAAGTCAATTCCGTCGACGGATACGACGCCAGGACGGTTTTCGTGGGCCACGACCTTACCAGCGACTACGTCAGAAGGCTTACCCGCAGGAGAAAGACGAAGACCGATCACGTCGTCGACATCACCACCAAAGACGGCTTCGTCTACAGGATCAAGACCATGTCCATCGCCGAGAGGCGCATCCAGTCCTCCCAGGAAGAGGGAATGAGAGCGGTCATTTCCGAGACCCTCGCCAAAATGGGACAGGAGAAGACCCTCTCCGATTTCGTCAAGAGCATCGTCTCCGGAGATCTGGCCAAAGATCTCGCGAAGGCGTGCCGCGTGGTCATCCCCATAAAGAGAATCGAGATACGCAAATCCGAGGTTCTCAAATCCGGAGAGGGAGAGCCCGAATCCATCATGCCCGCGGCCGAAGTCGTTTCCGAAGAGGAAGAGTCCTCCGAGCCCGCGGCCGAAGAGACTTCCGAGTGAACGGGCTTCCGGGCCCGCTTTCAAACCTTTTACTTTTTCTCCGCTTTTTCTGTTATGCTGCCGGGAGACGGTTCCTTTTCCGGATTTCCGGGCGGATGTTCCCGAATGGAAACATTTAAAAATGATAATAAGATGGGGACGCTGACAGCCTCGTAGTGTAGTGGTCAATCATGCGGGACTCTGGATCCTGCGACTGCAGTTCGAATCTGCACGAGGCTACTTCTCTCATTTCAGGCGTCCGCATACCGGACAGTCGCTTCTTCTTTCGAAATTTACCGGGACGCATCTGCAGTTCAGGAAATCGTAAGAGACGAAACCCGACGCTTTTCCGCGTCCGGTTATTATCTTCAGGGCTTCGGCGGCTTCCATCGACGCTACCGCCATCACGACCGGGCTTAGGGACGCCGGCGTGGATCCGGAGTCCGGAACGTTTTCCAGAACGCAGGAAAGACACGGGGTTGTGCCGGGGATAACCGTCATTATCTCTCCGTCGAATCCGTTTATGCTTCCGTGAACCAGGGGCTTCATCGCGGAGACGCAGTATCTGTTCAGTTCCAGCCTGTCCCTTATGCTGTCCAGGCAGTCTATCATTACCGTGCATCCGCCGAAGAGATGCGACGTTTCCGTGCTGAATTTTTCTACATAGCATCTCACTTCCGCCGAAGGGTTGATCTTCTTAATCCAATCCGCCAGGATAACGGCTTTGGGGCGGGGGTTTCCGGATAAAACTTCTTCGCAGTACGCGAACTGGCGGTTCAGATTCGTTTCGTCCGGAATATCCGGATCCATCAGAACGAAACCGGAGACACCTGCCGAAGCGAGGGCGGTGGCGACTGTCGTTCCGAGGCCTCCGCATCCGGCGATTCCCGCCGAGGATCCGGATATCCTGTTCTGTTCCTCTTCCGTCAGTTCCAGAAGCTGCCGGTCGTATCTTCCCATATTTTCCGCTCCGCTTGCGTCTATACGGGACAGTGTTTAAAAGCAATGCGGGAAACTAAAGAAGGCGCCGGGAAAAAGCCCCGGCACCGGTTTCAGTTGATTTTTACGGTGAAGTTTTCGGAGGGCGCCGCGAATCTGCAGCGTCCGTCGATGCTCTGCACTTCGGTTTCGGTTCCGGAGGCAGCGACGATTATGCTTGTGTCGGACTCCAGGAACACATCCGTACCCGAACAGACGCCGTTTACATTCGCGGAGTCGGTTCCGTCGGTGACGGTCATGGCGACCTTTGCCGCCGGGAAATCCGCGAAGACGACGGGCTGCTTCGCGAGATACTTCCTGAGGAGCAGGGAGTCGAGACCGGTGACTTTTCCGTCTCCAGTCAGATCCGCGTCCCCGGCATCGATGTCGACGCTCTGTCTCGCGAGATACTTCCTGAGGAGCAGGGAGTCGGAGCTGTTGATCTTTCCGTTGCCGTCGAGATCTCCGCGCATCTTCTCGCCGACTTTTACGGCGCATCCCGACACATCCGCGGGAACGTCCTTGCCGTCCATTGACACGCAGCCATTGACGATCACGTATACGGGATACTGTCCGTATTCCGCATCGGGGTTTACGGCAAACGTGAGCTGAAGCAGGGCTCCGGTGGAGAAGATATCGGAAGACGAGGTGAGGACCGCGTTGTAGGGGGAACCGGAGAGCGATGATTTGGCCAGCGCCATCCCGTTGCAGGATCTCGCGCTTTTGAGAGACATCGCGGAATCGTCATAGAAAATATCCATTTCGAGCCCGTTTATTCCGGAGTTGCTTCCGAGGGATATGAGCACGGTCGCATCGGATCCTTTGATGACCGTGAACGTTTCCGAGACTGCGGACATTCCGCGGGGGGCGTCTTTGAACACATAGAGGGTGGCTTTTCCGTCTTCGAACCTCAGAGAGGAGAGATCGGTGATCCAGTCGCCGGAGCCGTCTATTTTGGTGTTCCATTTGTATCCGTCGGGAACGTGGTGTCCGGAGAGGCCGTCCTCGGAGACGTAAACCGACTCCGTTTTTCCCTCGCCTACGAAAGATACCTTGTAGACTATCATCTCGTAAGCGTCGTTGATGGGGTTCTCGAAGGAGATAGTGTAAGATCCTTCGGTTATCTTGTACGGTTTGTCGTCGGGGGTGATGGCGTTGTCCGTTCTGATCCTCAGCATGTTGACGTTGGATGCGGTGATTCCGTTCAGGAGGGGATAGAAGTCATCGTCCTGCACGGTATATCTGTAAAACAAGTGCATTCCGTCATCCCCGTCCAGGTTCTGATCGGCCGCGACGATGATATAGTCGCCGGCGCTGGAGTCGTAACTTGCCGACACAAGCCTGGGTGAAGAGGCGCCGTCCGAGTCAGTACAGCCCAGTGCCGCTGACCACCCTGCCGTAAAGAGTATGGTCAGAAGAACGGCTGTAATAATCCGTTCGTTTCTTGTCATGATGAGCCATTTCGATTTCTATAATATAAATATTTCTTTAACTGGCGTGCATGCGGGATTATATAACGGCAGATTGCGGAAGCGTCCCGCATTTCTCTTTTAATGTTTTGCGGTCGTCCGCCAGAGCAGCCCGGATCGCAGGCAGTCAGAAACAGCGGTTCCCCGCATAACCTGTTCGAACTGAGTTGAATTGATAACTCCGGCGATCGATCGGAAAATAAAGGTTATATAACCATGTTTCATAACAGAGAAGCATAGGTGGTAACTCGATGAAGACTCAATTGTCAGTATTCGTAGAGCTTCCAGTCCAAGCGCGGTCAGAAGATCTCGTAAGGCGTCACAGTTATTGTGATCCTAATGAGCCCTTTTGGGTCTCAATCTCTGGAGAAAGAGAATATGAACGCAGTATATAAGACAGAGAAATATCTCTGTGCCATGGTGCTCGCAGCTGTTGCAGTCATTGCGGTCCTCGCAGTCTCTGCACCTTCGGATGCCGCCCCTAGCACAGAAGAGGGAATCCCTGTTCCGTTCGTCGATTTCGAGATCACTCTCGGATACGAAGAGATGAACTACAGGGTCGGAGACCCCACTCTTCACCCCGAATACGAGATGTCTGATCCCTGTGTCTTCGCTGACATAGATTACAACTATCTCGCTCAGGTTGATTACTGGACCCTCTCCGTCGATTTCAGCAAAAGTGTGATCGGCACCGGACCCCTTGGTCAGCGCGCAGTTGCTTACAACGAGCCTGCTTACTACTGGCCTTACGGCAACGATGCATACATGAAAGTCACATTCTTCTTCAACAAAGAAGGCGGATCCGCGGATCCCAACGGAAGCTGGTACGGAGTACCCGATCTCGTTTCCAGATCCATCAACGTCCCCGTCTTTGAAGTAGACGGCATGCCTTACGTCAACGACGTGCTCTGCACTCCTCTCCTCTGGCCTACCGAGGAAGGCGTCAGCGTTTATCCCGTTTACGCAGAAGCAATGCTCCTCTACAAGATGAACACCTGTCCCGACACCGCATCCAACAAGTGCCAGATCCTCGGATGGGCTAACGACTACGCTGCTTTCGAGTACGTAGTGAAATACTTCGACACTCAGACCGAAGCCCCCGTTATCGACAAAGACACCAACCAGATCGTCCCGTACAACTACGGATGGATGGACTGGGGTATCACCCTCGACAACGGCGCCATGGTGCGCAACTGGGTTACTGTTCCCGCACAGTACCACCACTACAACCCCGCATTTGTTTACGGAGAGAGCGAGTGGTACGAGCAGTACATCCTCGACGGAATACCCGGATACAACCTCGTCATCGATGATGAAATCGAGGAAGGCCTGTACAAATCCGTAAGGCCTATCGAGACCCCTGCCCAGGCGCCCTTCGAGTACATGGGACTCAGCTTCAGCGAGCTCATGTCCAACTTCAAAGTCGGAAAGAGCCTGTACGACATGGGCAACAACTACTCCTGGCCCAACTGGGATGAGATCAGCGAGCTCAACCCTGACAAAGGAAAGCCCGCGATCACTCTCGAGATGTACGAGGCGTACCTCAACGCGCTCAACCCCATGGAGACCTACCCCGGAATGGATGAGGTCTTCTTCGGAGCATACAACGAGATCATCTTCTGGTACGAGCCCGCAGTGTACACCATCTACGTCGAGGTCGACCCCGTTGACTGCTACGGAACCGTCAGCGTCCACGAGTTCACCGTCAACTACAACGATGTTGTAACTGTCGACGATGTTAACGTCATGCTTTACGATGTCGTGAAGTCTGTAGCTACTCCCTTCCCTGAGGATGATGCTTACCAGTACTTCTTCAGCTACTTCAGCGGATACATTAACCAGCCTGTCACTCAGGACGGAGAGATCATCTACGCCCACTTCGACAGAGAGATCAAGTCCTACGTCGTCAACGTCGTGACCGAGGGACAGAAGGGAACTGTTGATGTCGACTACTACATGGTTGAGTACGGAACCGTTCTCAGCACCGCCGGCAACATCCTGACCGTCTCCGGATACGGACAGACCATCGCCACCCCCGCACCTGCCGACGCGCAGTACACCTACTACTTCGACAAGTACACCGAGGGAGACGTCACCATCACCCAGAACTGGACTGTAACTGCTCACTTCCACCCCGAAGTCAACAAATACGTTGTCAACGTCGTGACCGAGGGACAGAAGGGAACCGTCGATGTTGATTATTACCTG
>JAEEKU010000064.1 GCA_016282555.1 Methanomassiliicoccaceae archaeon | reverse complement strand
TGCTCGGGCTCATAGTCTCCAGCAACTTCCTCGAGATGTTCATCTTCTGGGAGATAATGGGTCTCTGCTCCTACCTGCTCATCGGATTCTGGTCCTTCAGGCACCCCGAAGGCGACGCCGCCTCCGCCAACGCGGCTTCCGCGGCTAAGAAAGCCTTCCTCGTCACGAGGTTCGGAGACGTATGTCTCATGGGAGGCCTGTTCGTCCTTCTCGGAGCTTTCGGCAGCCTCGATTATCTGGATCTTTTCAACCCCGATAAGATCGCGGCGGTCAACCCCGACACGCTCACGCTCGGAATGCTCCTCTGCTTCGGAGGAGTCATCGGTAAGAGCGCCCAGTTCCCCCTGCACGACTGGCTTCCGGATGCGATGGCCGGTCCTACCACCGTATCGTCTCTGATTCACGCGGCTACGATGGTTAAGGCGGGAGTGTATCTCGTCGCCAGAGGATTCCCTCTGTTCATCCAGAACCCCGATGTCATGCTGTTCGTCGGCATCATCGGAGGATTCACCGCATTCTTCACCGCGACCATGGCTCTCAACAACATGAACATAAAGAGAGTCCTCGCTTACTCCACTCTGTCCCAGCTCGGGTACATGATCATGTCTCTCGGAGCCGGAGGATACCTCTTCGCTCTGGGAATGGATTCCGGAAACGCTGCGCTCATGGCCGCCGGAACCGCCGGATTCGTAGCCGGATGCTTCCACATGATGAACCACGCTTTCTTCAAAGCCCTGCTCTTCATGTGCTCCGGTTCCGTCATCCACGCGGTCGGAACGGAGGACATGCGCCAGATGGGAGGCCTCCGCAAGCAGATGCCGATCACTTCGATCACCATGCTTCTCGGTTCTCTCTCCATCGCGGGATTCCCCTTCTTCAGCGGATTCTGGTCCAAAGATCTCGTTATCGAAGCGGCGTTCGAAGCCGGAGACCATAACATCCTGTTCATGGTGATGTGGGTCCTCGCCATCGTAACCGCGTTCATGACCGCCTTCTACATGTTCCGCATGTGGTTCATGACCTTCTCCGGAGAGAAGGGCCACGCGACTCAGCACGCAGCCGAGCACGGCCACGGCGAGTCCCCCAAGAGCATGACCGTGCCTCTCTGCATCCTTGCAGTATTCGCGGTGTTCAGCGGATTCTTCATAATGTTCGGCCTCGACGGAATGGTGTCCTTCACCGAAGGAATAACCGGATTCATTGTCGGAGGCGGGCACACAGAAGGGTTCGAGTACTTCGAGGAGCTGTTCACCAACCCGTACACCTACCTGACGATCGTTCTGGCTCTCGTCGGAATATTCATCGCCTACCTCATGTACGCGAAGAAGTCCGTCAATCCCGGAAAGTTCAACAGGAACGGAGAGTCTGTTCTTTACAAGATTCTCACCAAGAGATGGGGATTCCCGGATCTCTACAACCAGATCTCCTGGAAGTTCGGATACGGAATCGCGCGCGGAGTAGATTATGTCGACAGGCAGATCGTGGACGGTACCGTAAACGGTCTTTCCGGAGCCGTAGTGGGCGGAGGAGAGGCTGTCAGCAGAGTGCAGACCGGAGACGTGCACGACTACACCTCCGTGGTTCTCCTCGGAATCGCTGTGCTCTCGGTGATATTCATCGCTATCGCAAAAGTACTGGGAGGTATCTGAGATGGATTTCCCTATTCTTTCCCTGCTGATTCTCATTCCGCTCATCGGAGCAGTGATAACGCTGTTCATGGGCGGCACCAGACAGAAGTCCGCTAAGATCACCGCATGCGTGTTCTCCGCCATCACCCTGGTCCTCGCCCTGCTGGTTCTGTTCAGCAGCAGCGACTTCGCCGGAATGTCCGAGAGCTACGAGTGGATAAAGACCGGATTCATAACCATCGGTTTCTCTCTCGAAGTCGACGGGCTCAGCGTTCTGATGGTGTTCCTGACGGCTCTTCTCGTCCTCCTCGTGGTGATATTCTCCGCGGAGGACAAGGAGATCGAAGAGGACAGGCCGAACTACTTCCACACCCTGCTTCTCGCAATGGAAGTGGGTCTGATGGGAGTTTACACGGCTTCCGATTACTTCCTGTTCTACATAATGTGGGAAGTGACCCTCATTCCGATGTACTTCATGATCTCGTGGTACGGAGGACCCCGCAGGCACTATGCGGCTATCAAGTTCTTCATCTACACCCATGTGGCGTCCCTTGTGATGCTCATAGGAATATTCGCTATGGGATTCAAGGCCGCTGAGATAACCGGAGGAAGCATCGACTTCTCGTTCGCTTCCATCGCGGCTGCTATGGAAGGAGCCAACGAAGGATTCCAGGCTCTGGTCTTCGCTCTGCTGTTCTTCGGATTCGCGGTCAAAATGCCTGCGGTTCCGTTCCATACCTGGCTTCCGGACGCGCATACCGAGGCCCCCACCGGAGGATCCGTTCTCCTGGCGGGTGTCATGCTTAAGATGGGTTCCTACGGTATCATCAGAATCTGTCTCGAGGCTCTCCCGAAGGGAGCCGAGTACTGGCAGTGGGTGATCATAATCATCGGACTGGTCTCCATCGTCTACGGCGCGTTCGCATGTATCGCCCAGAAGGATCTCAAGAAGATGGTCGCGTTCTCTTCCATCAGCCATATGGGAATGGTCATGCTCGGAATCGGATGTCTCAGCTACGCGGGAATAACCTTCGCCGTGTTCCAGATGTTCGCCCACGGTCTCATCACCGGCATCCTGTTCATGGTGTGCGGTATGACCGGCCACAAGGTCGGAACCAGAGAGATTCCCCTTCTCGGAGGTCTCGCCGGAAAGATGCCCAAGTACGCTACGTTCATGATGTTCGGATTCATGGCGTCCCTCGGTCTTCCCGGACTCATCGGATTCTGGGGAGAGTTCCCCGTCATATACGCGTTCTACGAGTTCATCGTAGCCAACGACGTTCTGTGGCTTCTCCTGTTCTGCATGCTGTCTCTCATGCTTACCGCGGGATACTACCTGTGGGCTATGCAGAGGACCCTGTTCGGACCCGAGACGACCAAGATCGACCTGACTCATGCCCATGACGTCAGCAAATCCGAGTTCGCCGCTATGGCTGTGCTCTGCGTCCTCGTCGCGTTCTTCGGAATGTGGCCCGATGCGGCTCTCCAGTTCATAGAGCCTTACACTCAGGGCATCGCTGCTCTGTTCGGGGTGATCTGATGGATTTCACTGCAATATTCGGAGATTATACGGCCATCGCACCCATGATCATACTGATCGTGTCCGCCCTCATCCTTCCCGGAGTCCACCTCCTGGGAAAGAGGCACACCGCCACCTGGGCGGTCGCTCTGGTTATGGCTGCCGTTTCGACCGTCATAAACGTCCTCATGCTCACGGACAGCTTCACCGGCTCCGCTCTCGGCATGGTAACTTACGATGCCTACTCCGGACTGATGATCCTTCTGTTCCAGATCGTGCTGCTGCTCGCCGTCATGGTGTCCAACGCCAGCGTGGAGACTACCAGATTCAACGTCGGCGCTTACTATGCGCTGATGACCGCCGCAGCCACGGGTATGATGTTCGTCGCCGGTTCGAAGGATCTCATGATGATCTTCGTCGGCGTCGAGCTTACCAGTATCTCGTCCTATGCTCTTGTGTCAATGAAGAGGAACGACGCGAGGTCCGCGGAAGCCGCCGTGAAATATGTGATAGTCGGAGGAATGTCCACCGCGCTCACGCTTTACGGTATATCCATGCTCTACGGGCTTACCGGCACCACCGAGATCGCCGCGATCGCGCAGACCGCGCAGGTCCAGGGAATCAGCCTGATGTTCGGAATAGCTATGGTCGCCATGATCGCGGGTTACGGCTTCAAGATCGCGGCGGTTCCGTTCCACATGTGGGCGCCCGACGTGTACGAGGGAGCTTCCACTCCCGTCTCGCTGTTCCTCGCCACAGGCTCCAAGAAGATGGGTCTGAGCGTGTTCTTCCAGATCTTCCTGGTGATGTTCGTCGCGGGAACGGCCTGTTCGAAGATCGCGGGACCCGAAATCCAGTACCTGTTCGCGATAATAGCCTCGATCACGATGACCGTAGGAAACATCGTAGCCATCGCCCAGAACAACATCAAGAGAATGCTCGCCTACTCTTCGATAGCCCAGGCGGGTTACATCCTGATCGTTATGGCCGTGATGTCCGAGTACGCTCTCAGCGCGGGTATGTTCCACATGTTCACCCACGTGTTCATGAAAGGCGGAGCGTTCCTCGTCGTCGGCGCGCTGATATGCGTCGGCATCGGAGAGAAGATATCGGACTACAGAGGTCTCGGAAAGAGATCTCCGTTCGCGGCGGCCGCTATGATGCTGTTCCTGTTCTCGCTCGCCGGTATTCCGCCTCTCGCGGGATTCACCTCCAAGTTCTTCCTGTTCTCATCCACCATGGGTGTGGGCACCGAAGCCGGAGTGTCGGCCGACGCGCAGTGGATCTGGCTCGCGTTCATCGCGATCCTCAACTCCGCGATATCTCTGTACTACTACGCGAGAGTCGTCAAGGCTATGTATGTGGACAGAGGCGAGAAGACCGAGAAAGTGAAGATTCCCGCCGCATTCGCGGTCGCCATCGCGATCTGCATCGCCGGAGTCATCGTCCTGGGAGTTTACCCCCAGCTGATATTCGACTTCTGCGAGACGGCGGCTCACACGCTCCTGTTCCCCTGAAACTTTTTCCGAAACCCCTTCCCTCCCTCCGGGGAGGATCTTCTGTTTTTGCTATGTTTTATTGAGGGAACCGCCGGCGCCGTTATCGTCCGGGGTGCCTGAAACTGTATTTTTGAAAAAAGAAGGGCGGCGCGCCTGCCGCCGGGAAAGAGTTTAACCGGATACGGAAGAATTATCCGGAGGTCAGAATCCGCTCGTCAGCATATGAAATACGGTTATCATCAGGAGAACGGAGATTATCGATCCGAAAATAATTCCGAGGACCGCCCCTATCAGCGCTCCGGTCGGCGCGTCGTTCTCCTTATGGTCGCTGTAGATTATCAGAACCGTGATTACGGCGAGAATAAGTCCGATAACGATGTTCAGCACCGATCCCAGAAAAGATACGAGAAACGAGATTCTCATTGCTTTGCTTTTGGACATAGGATCCTTGCTGCCGACGGTTCCCGGAGAACCGAGATCCGCCCCGCATTCCTGACAGTATTTCGCACTGTCGGGATTCTCTTTTCCGCACTGTCTGCAGAACATAGCTTCCGCTTATCTGCGGAATTTATAACGGTATCGGAATTTCTTTCGGAACTCTATACCGGAAGGAATATCCGCGACGGAATCCAGAACGATGGTCGGTTTCACGGCGGATTCCGCGAGATCTTCGCGGGAGGTCTCGCCCGTAAGGACCAGAACGGAATCGGTTCCGGCGCAATCGGCCATCTATATGTCTGTATACAGGCGGTCCCCGACCATAACCGCGGTCGCCGGTTCTATCCCCATGGCTTCCGAGGCCATCTCCAGCATCAGTCTGCCGGGTTTGCCGACTATTTCCGGTTTCGAATCGCACATCTGCTCGAACATTCTGATAAACGGGCCTATATCTATGTCGTAGGAAGTTTCCGTAGGGCATACGTCGTCCGGGTGCGTGGCGATGAATCTGGCCCCGTCCCTGAGCAGTCTGTAGCATGTGTTTATTTTGTCATAGGTGATCGTGCGGTCGAAAGTGAGCAGCACGGTATCTGGATTATCGTAATCTATGTTCAGTCCGGACGCTTCCAGTTCCGCCGAGACCTCCGGGGACGCAACGGGATAAACTCTGGCGTCCGGGTATTTTCCCCTGATATAACGCGAGGAAGCGCCGGCGGACGTGAGGATATTCTCAGCGGATATGCCGAAACCCATGCGGTTCAGTTTTTCGAGATAATAATCGCGGGTGCGGGAGGAGTTGTTGGTGAGGAATACGAAAGGGATGCCGTTTGATTTCAGAAAATCTATGAAATCGTCCGCGCCGGGAATGATATCCATGCCTTTGCAGACGGTTCCGTCCATGTCGATCATGAGCCCTCCGGCTTTCATTTCAGTTCCTCCGCGACTATCCTCATAGTTTCTGCAAGATCCTCTCTGTACTTTCTGTTGTATATGGTCGACGCCGGATGGTAGGCGGGGAGAAACGGTATCTTCTTTCCGTTGATGAAGATCAGAGTGCGCTTGTTCACTATCCTTCCCATGCTTCCCTGATATCCCGTGAGGCTTCTGCAGGCGGATTTTCCCAGACCGACTACCAGAGATGCGTTTTCCAGTTCCGAGCACAGGAAGCGGCGGCAGGAATCCATCTCCTCGTCGGTGGGATCTCTGTTTCCCGGGGGTCTGCATTTCACGGTGTTCGTGATAAGAACGTCCTTGCGGCTGAATCCGGCCTCCTCCATCATCGCGGTCAGTATTTTTCCGGATTTTCCGACGAAAGGCTTTCCCTGGAGATCTTCGGTCTCTCCCGGAGCCTCCCCGACGAAGATTATTTTCGAATCCGGATCTCCGTCCGGGAGAACGATGTTCGTGCGGCCTTCGCACAGATCGCACAGTCTGCAGTCGGGATCCGGCCTCATTTTTCCATCACGAGCTCGGAAGCTTTGACGAGGGGATGGAAATCCACTCCCGCATCGGCCAGATTCTCTCTTCCTCCGCCTTCGCGGTCTATGACGGATATGACGTCCGTTACGGAGGCTCCGGCGCTTCTGAGGGTCTCTATGGCCTTTATGCTAGAGCCGGCAGTTGTTATCACATCTTCGACAACCAGAACCCTGTCTCCGCTCTCCAGATCCCCCTCTATGAGTTTTCCGGTTCCGTGATCCTTCTTCTCTTTGCGGATCATCACATACGGTATGCCTGTGGCGAGGGAAAGGGCGGCGGCGAGAGGCACGGATCCTAGAACCACTCCCGCGATTCTGTCGGGCTTCAGGCCGAGGCTCTGCATCTTCAGGGCCATCAGCTGGGAGATCAGACGCAGGACCCGGGGGTTCGTGCTGGCTTTTTTGATATCTATGTAATAATCGCTCTCCGCTCCGGACGCTAGGGTGAATTTTCCGAACTGGAGGGCTCCGCAGTCTTTCAAAGCATCAGTAAGTTCCGTCATACGATCGCCATGGTTCCTTCTTTAAGCCGGCTTTATAGCCGATGATATTCACTGCGCGGTGGATCGCGAACATTATCACGATGATGAAGATAAACGCCGCCAGATTCCATCCTTCGAAATAGGTGCTGTAAATCCAGTCCGGGAAGAACAGGGCGGTGAGCAGAAACGCTCCGGCTACGAAATCGTACTGATCCAGGACGGGGGCCTTCTCCCCTCTCTCCAGTCCTATTCTTCTCTTAATGAACGCTCCGCAGAGGTCTCCGAAAACGGCTCCGAATGCGAGACAGGATATTATTCCGACGTTGCCCCAGAACTCCCCGTAGCCCCAGGTTCCGGAGGAATCCCAGATCAGGGATATCCCGATAAGGACGAGCCCGAAGGCTATTCCGGAAAAGGCTCCTCCGAACAGTCCTCTCCACGATTTTCCGTCTCCGAATATGCGTTTTCCTTTCCAGGTTCTCCCGAAATCGATCTTCGTTCCGCCTCCGAATACAACGGCCGCGGAGTTCGGGATCATGGCCGGGAGAAACAGCCAGAGTCCGGTGAACATTATTGCGATGAGTTCTAACAGATCCACGCTTCGGGTATATGGTGATCGGTTAAACCTTTTTTCAGAAGGGGGCGGAGGGAACCGCCCCGTAAACCGTTTAATCGTCTGTGTAGATGATTTCGCAGCCGTTCGGGAAGGCTCCCCTGCCGACGCTGGTCGAACGGGAAATCTTCGCGGTTCTGAGGGAGCTGCACCCGTTGAACGCGGATTCGTCGAGGCTCTTCAGCGACGGGGGGAATTCCACCGACGTGAGAGACTTGCATCCGAGGAATGCGAAACTGCCGATGCTCTGGACGGATCCGGAGATGTCAATATGCTTCAGGGAGCCGCATCCCGCGAAGGCTTTGTGCTCGATGCTCGTCACCGATTCCGACAAGGATACCGAGGAGAGGGAGGAGCACGCTTCGAACGTATTCTCCCGGATCGCGGAGAGTTTAGCGGGTATTTTTACCGAGACAAGGGATTTGCATCCGCTGAAGGCGCTTTTGCCCAGATAGGTGATGCTGTCGGGAAGCTCCGCCGAGGACAGGGATCTGCAGCCTTCGAACGCGTAATCCCCTATGTCCGTCACCGATTCGGGAATAATTATCGAGGAAACCGCCGAGCATCCTTTGAACGCGCCTCCGAGGACGGACGTCACCGTTCCGGGGATGCTGTACGGACGGATGTGATCGCTGTTTTTTCTCTCCGGGAATCTGATGAGCTTCGTCTTCCCCTTATCGAAGAGGACTCCGTCCTCCGAAGAGTACGAGGGATTGTTCTCGTCCACGGTTATGGATTCCAGAAGATCGCATCCGGAGAAAGCGGCCTTGCCTATGGTCTTCACGGACGAGGGTACGGAGACCGAGGTGAGAGCGGGAAATCCTTTGAACGCGTCGTCGTCTATCTCAGTCACCGATTCCAGTATGGTTACGGACCTCAGAAGCTTGCACGAGGAGAACTCTTTCATCACTGCGGCGGATCCGGGAACAGTGATCGACGACAGAGAGGCGCACCAGTCGAACGCCCCGCTGCCGAGGCTCACCAGAGACGGAGGGAGCCTCACGGAATTCAGGGATTTGCATCCGAAGAACGCTTTGGATCCTATCCTGCTGACGGAGTCGGGAATATCGACGGAGGAAAGGGATTTGCATCCGACGAACGCCTCGTCTCCGATATTCGTAACGGAATCCGGGATGTTGATCGCGTAAAGGGAAACGCATCCCTTGAACGCCTGTTTCTCGATCGACGCGATCGACTTCGGAATCTCGATGTTCTTCAGAACCTCGCAGTCCGCGAAGGCTCCGGAGTCGATGACGGTTACGGAATCGGGTATGGAAAACGATTCGAGGGATTTGCATCCGGAGAACGCGTCCTTTCCGATGGTTTTGATGGAATTGCCGAGTTCGATCGATTTCAGCGATTCGCAGTCCGCGAAGGCATCCGCGTCTATCGCCGTCACGGCCGCCGGGATTTTTATCGATTTAAGGGATTTGCATCCTTTGAAGGCCCCCCTCTCTATTATCCTCACCGATTCCGGAAGTTCCAGGGACTCCAGGGATTTGCATCCTTTGAATGCCCCCTTTCCAATGCTGGTTACGGTATCCGGGATGGTTACGGACACCAGAGAAGAGCATCCGGAGAAAGCCGAATCATCTATCCACTGCACCGGAATGTCGTTATAGGTGTCCGGAATCGTTATGCTGGTCTCTTTTCCCTTATATCCGCAGACCGCGGCTATTCCTTTGGTGACGCTGAACGAGAGCTCCCCGGGCTGGCCGTCCGGCCCCTCCGTTTTTCTGAATCTGTCAAACAGCATGATATCTGCTCGCGTATCGTCTTCGTAATAAAAATAAACGGTGATTCCCCGGAAACCAGCGCGGCGATACAAGGTATTTAATCCCGGACCGGATCGTACGGGGCGCTGATTCAAATGCTGGTTCTGGACAGTTCCGCCTTTTTTTCGATGGACGGGCTTCCCGGCGAGGATTACGTCTGCCCCCCGGGAGTCATCAGGGAATGGGAGAAGTATAACGATCCGCGTCTGCAGCTGTGGGACATAAACGTGAGGGAATGCTCCGCAGGATCCCTGAAGCTCGTCGAAGAGGCCGCCCGCGGAACCGGCGATTCCGGGAGGCTCTCCCCAGTGGACATGACGGTTCTCGCTCTCGCTCTGGACACGGGAGGGACGATATGGTCCGACGATTACTCCATCCAGAACGTCGCGTCGGCGATGGGGATAGGATTCCGCCCGGTCGGGGAGAGGGGGATAAAGAAAACTCTCAGGTGGGAGTTCAGATGCAAGGGGTGCGGAAGGCGCTTCGAGAAGAAATATCCGGAGTGCCCCGTGTGCGGAACCGCGCTGGGCTCCGTCAGGAAAAGGTAATCACGGGAAGAGGCTCTGGCACCTGATCAGTTTGTTCAGCCTGCGTTTTCCCAGGATCGCCATGCACATGGACGTGGTGGTTTCGGTCCTGAACGCGAAAGTGTCCGCCAGCTTCTTGTTGAACGCGGCGGTTTTAAGCGGCTTCTCCATGACGGATCTCCATTGTTTTTCATATTCCGCGAGATCGGTTCCGTTCTTCACGTTTCCGGCCGCGGCGATTCCCCCGATGCGGCCGGCGATCATAGCCAGAGGTATTCCTCCTCCGTTGACGGAGCTCACCTGGCCCGCGGAATCGCCGATGAGCATGCCGTTTCCGGATACCGTTTTATCTATGGGGCTCTCGCTCGGCACGGATTTCCCGAAGACTCTGCTGTGTTCCGGGAATCCGCGCTTGTCCGCGAATCTTCTGAAGTACTCGGTTACGGCGGCGTCGGAGAATCTGGGCGAGCATCCGACCCCGACGTTGGCGCGCCCGTCCTTCGGGATTATCCAGCTGTAAGCTCCGGGAGCGAGATCCCCGAAATACATGTACAGGTAGGGTTCGAAGTCTCCTTTAACCTGAGCAGTGACCGCGGGATACGGGCGCCTGTTGCGGCTGAGGCCGAGACTTCTGGCTACGCGGGATCCGGGACCGTCCGCGCCGATTATTACCTTATATTTAATTTCGCCGCGGGAAGTCAGCGCCGCGCCGTTCTCTATCTTGTCGAAAGAGCATCTGTTTATGAGCTCCGCTCCCTCTTTCACGGCCCGGTCGGCGAGATATCTGTCGAAGATATCGCGGTCGACGGTATATCCGGGCATATCGAGAAGAGTGACTTTTCCTTTCGGGTTCACCAGTTTTATGCCGAGGGTCTCCCTGCAAACCAGCCTGTCCGGGATGTCGAAAAGGGAATCCTCGTCTCTGAGATTGGGAAACATTTTGACGATCTCCCCGTTCGAGGGCATGTACTCCCCGCATCTGACCGGGGTTCCGACTTCGGAGCGTCTTTCAATCATCAGCACTCTGGCGCCGGCTCTCGCCGCATACATCGCCGCGGTGCTTCCCGCGGGTCCGGATCCGACCACCAGAACATCCGTCTCCAAGGCATCGGACATGTTCTCACCTTTTTCTGGATACGACGTAATCGGCAAGGTTCAGAAGAGAGGTCTTGTAGACGGAGTCGGGGATGTCGCCGAGGAATTTTTTGGCGGAAGAGGAGATCTCGCACGCTTTTTTGTAGCATCTGTCGAGGGAATCCGTTTTCTTGATCAGCTCCAGCGCTTTTCTGACGCTTTCGAGGGAAGCTTCCGGCTCTTCGAAAATATCCTGCAGCTCTTTTCCGTAAACGGGATCCTGCATAGCGTAAATGGTCGGGAGAGTGGGCTTTCCCTCGAGGAGATCCGTACCGATGAGTTTTCCGGTCTTTTCCGGATCGCCGCTGACGTCCAGCATATCGTCTATGATCTGGAACGCGAGACCGAGATGGAAAGAATTCTCTCCGAGAGCATGGATTTCTTCCGGAGATCCGCCTCCGGTGAACGCTCCGGATTTCGCGCACGCTTCGAAAATTTTAGCGGTCTTTCCGGAAATGATCTTCATGTAATGATCTTCGGTGACTCCGGAAGCGTGTTCGTAATCTTTCTGGACGAATTCCCCGGATCCCATGGCCGCGGATGCTTCGATTATATACCCCACGACTTCCGGGCCGACGTTTTTGAGAAGATCGAAACCCATGGAAAACATGACGTCGCCCGCGATTATCGCTTTGGTCATGGTGTATTTCTTGTGCAGTGTTTTCCTTCCGCGTCTGATTTCGCCCTGATCGTTTATATCGTCGTGAATGAGCGAAGCGCTGTGGACGATTTCGAAAGCGGAACCGACGGACACCGGAGTCCTCTGGTCTTTTCCTCCGCATGCATAGTAGGAAAGAATGCACAGGGAAGGCCTCAGCCTCTTTCCGCCGGACGCTATGACATACTGGCACATCTCTGTCAGTTCCTTGTTCTCGAACTGAAGCGTCTTCATCATCAGCCTTTCGCATTCGGCCAGGTCACTGTCAATACAGGAGTGCCAAGGACTATCCATCAGACCCACATCGGCGGACACTACTTAATTATTCCTTTATTGCGGGAGTAAACTCCAGTTTTCCGGTTTGTTTATGAACGCAGGCCGGGCAGAAACAGATGCCGGTGTGAAACGGCGGTATTCCGTCAACGTCGGCATAACGCGGGGCTCGCCATATGTGAAAAGGAACGAAACAGCCGATCTGGAGCATCGATCCCGCGTAATTCCCTCCGGGGAGAAAAACCAATTAAATATGTTTATTATAATACCGCAACAACTGTAACTGT
>JAEEKU010000006.1 GCA_016282555.1 Methanomassiliicoccaceae archaeon | reverse complement strand
GACCATCGCGAAGATCGGAGCGAAGCGGATAATGAGCGGCGATACCGTGATGACCCACTGCAACAGCAGCATCGCGATCGGAGTGATCAAGGAGGCGCACCGCCAGGGAAAGGAGATCAAGGTGTACGCGACCGAATCCCGTCCCTGGAGGCAGGGCCTTCTCACCGTGAGGGAACTGTCCGAAGCGGGAATCGATACGACTCTGATAATCGACAGCGCCGTCCGCAGCGTCATGAAGAGAACCGATAAAGTTTTCGTCGGCGCGGATACGATAACCTCGGCGGGAGTTCTGATAAACAAGATAGGAACCTCCCATCTTGCTCTGGCGGCGCACGAAGCCAGAGTTCCGTTCTACGTCTGCGCGGAGACCTACAAGTTCTCTCCGATGACCATGTTCGGAGACACCGTTACGATAGAGGAGAGGGACATATCGGAGATCGTGAAGCCCGGAGAGATCCCGGATCGGGTCAGAGTTTTCAACCCTGTGTTCGATTCCACTCCCGGAAAATATATAGACGCGCTGATTACGGAGGAGGGAATGATGTCTCCCGGTTCCGTTTACGGCGTGATGGCAGCCAAACTCGGCGGGGAAGTGTTTTTGTGAGGCGATAAGATGAAAGAATATTCTTACCTTCATTTGGATGAGAAAGCGGATTATGACGAATACGTGGTTTGCAAGTACCGCGTGACCACGGATCTACCTATGGAGAAGGCCGCGGAGGCGATCGCCGCCGAGCAGTCTACCGGCACGTGGACCGGCATCTCGACGCTGGACGGCGACGTATTCGGAAGGCTGGGGGCGAGAGTCGTCTCCATCGGCGGGGACATGATCACGGTGGAGTATCCGCCGGAGGATTTCAGCATCGAGACCGGTTCCGTTCCCCAGATTCTGAGCGTCATAGCCGGAAACCTGTTCGGACTGGGCTCTCTCAAAGGAGTGAGGCTCGAAGACGTCTCCTTCCCGGATTCTATTCTTTCCGGGTTCAAAGGCCCCAAGTTCGGAGCGGAGGGCATTCGCAAAGCCCTGAAGCGCCCGGAGAAGCCTCTGGTGGGAACCATCGTCAAACCCAAAATCGGGCTTTCGCCGGAGAAGACCGCCGAGTACGTGTACGAAGCGGGAGCGGGAGGACTCACCAACTCCAAAGACGACGAGACTCTGGTGGATCAGGCGTTCTGCCCCATCGAGGATCGCACCATCGCGGTTTCCGAAGCTCTCGACAGGCTCGAGGAGGAGGGGCATATGATGATGCACGCGATCAACGTCAGCACCCGCGGGGATAAAATCACGGAGCTGGCGGAAAAAGTCCAGGAATGGGGAGCCAGAGAGATAATGGTGGACGTCATCACCTGCGGTTTCGGCGCGGTGCAGGCTTTGGCGGAGGATCCGTCGATAAAAGTTCCGATCCATGTCCACAGAACCATGCACGGAGCCTTCACCAAAGATCCCTTCCACGGCATAGCCATGCTTCCCATAACCAGGCTGGTCCGCATGTGCGGAGGCGACGCCCTGCACATAGGGACTCTGGGCGCGGGAAAGATGTCCTCGGGCGCTGGAGACGGGGGAAACCTCGGCGCGTGCCTCGGAGGAGACGTTCCGTACAAATCCGTCATGCCGGTCTGCTCGGGCGGAGTTTATCCCGGAATCGTCGCGGACATAACCTCCCGCGCGGGCATGAACGTGCAGATCCAGGCCGGAGGGGGAGTCGCCGGGCATCCCGGAGGAGTAAGATGCGGCGCCATGGCCATGTCTCAGGCCGTGGACGCGGCTTTCGAGGGAATACCCGCAGAAAAATACGCCGAAACCCATAAAGAACTGGCCGAGGCTCTGGAAAAGTGGGGAGTCAAATGAAACTGAAATGCAAACTGTTCGATATGGACGTCTCGGAGCCGTCCGTAATGCTGCATGACGACGACTGCATAGAGATAGGCGTGCGCGAGGGTGACCGCGTGAAAATAGCGGGCTCCAAGACCGCGGTCGCCATCGCCGCGCATTCCGATACCCTTCTGGAACGGGGAACGATCTACATTCCCTTCTCCGTTTCCAAGGTCTGCGGGGTCCGCGACGGAGACGAAGTCAGCGTCACCTTTTCGACTAAGCCCGATTCCGTCAGATCCATAAGGAGGAAAATGGACGGGGAGAAGCTGGACAAAGAGGAGATACACGCTATCGTCGAGGACATTCTCGAGAACAGGCTGACCAAGATAGAGGTCTCGGCCTGGCTTACGGCGCTGTACATCAACGGGATGGACATCTCCGAGATAGCTGATTTCACAGTCTCCATGGCGGAAACCGGGGATATGATAAAATTCGAGAAAGGCCCCGTGTTCGACTTCCACAGTCTGGGGGGCGTTCCCGGAAACAAAATCACCCCTATAGTGGTCTCCATAGTCGCGGCCGCGGGCATTATGATACCCAAGACCTCTTCGAGAGCCATCAGCAGCGCGTGCGGGACGTCGGATTTCGTCGAGACTTTCTGCAACGTGGAGCTGGACGCCGAATCCCTCAAAGAGATCACCCAGGAGATCGGGGGAGTGTTCTCGTGGGGAGGATCCATGAACCTCGCTCCGGTGGACGATATGGTTATCAAAGTAGAGCATCCGCTCGGAATCAACCCCCGCCCCCAGATGCTGGCTTCCATAATGAGCAAGAAGCTGGCTATAGGCGCCACCCATCTGGTGGTGGACATTCCCACCGGCGCCGGCACCAAAGTCGAGACTCTGGAGGCCGCCCGCGGATACGCCAAGGATCTCATGCAGCTCGGAGAGAAGATCGGCATGCACGTCGAGTGCGCCATAACTTATGCGGATCAGCCCATAGGATACGCCGTGGGGCCGAATCTCGAAGCCAGGGAGTGCATCAGCATCCTAGAGGGATCCAGGCATCCCTCCGCGGTCGTGGAGAAGGCCTGCGACTGCGCGGGGATAATCCTGGAGATCGCGGGAATCCCCAACGGCGGAGCCAGGGCCAGAGAGATTCTGGATTCCGGCGACGCGTACCGCAAGTTCATGGAGATAGTCGTCGCCCAGGGAGGCCGCCCGGATCTCAAATCCGAAGACCTGAAGCCGGGGCAGTTCAGCTACGAGCTCCGCTCTCCAAAAACCGGCTATATACATTCTATCAAGAACAAGGACGTCGTGTCGATCGCCAAAGCCGCCGGGGCCCCGTCTGACAAAGGCGCGGGAATAGTGTTCGCCAAGAAGAAAGGCCAGAGGGTCGAGGAGGGAGATCTTCTCTTGACGATCTACGCCGACAACGAGGCCAAGCTCAAACGCGCCAGGGATACCGCCGCCAGGTATTTCCCGATGGATATCGAGGGAATGCTGATAAAGAGGGTATCCCCGCTGGGCATCAGATGAGCGGAAAATTTTATTTTACCGTGGACGCGGACAGAGATGCCAACGTCCCGGTGCCGGGGAGAGCCGCGGCAGGCTCGGCCGGAGGCGCGGAGCCCCGGTTCTCCTCTTCCGTAAAGGGAGCGGAGATAATACTGGACATCCTCGACGAGATCGGGATGAAGGCGGTCTTCTTCGCGGAGGGCCGCACCGCGGGGAAGGGATTCCCCGGCATATCTTCGCACTGCATAGGCCTGCACGGGTACGATCACGAGGATTTCTCCGGAATGAGGACGGGGATCCGGTTCTCCCGCGAAGAGAAGCGGAGCATTCTGAGGGCGGGATACGAAGCGGTTTCCGATGCTCTGGGAAAACCCGTCTGCTTCCGCGCTCCCTACATGGTTTACGATCCCGAGATAATATCCATGCTTCCCGAGTTCGGGATCCGCGCGGATTCCTCGTTGTATACGGAAGGCTCCTGCGGACCGTACCGGCTGGAGAGCGGTCTGGCGGAATATCCCGTTCCCAAATCCAAAGACTCCCGGGGAAAGACTATCGCCGCGTATCTGTGGCCCATGCACGAGGGGAAGCGCGGTCCCGGAGACTACATCCGCATGGCCGCGGGAAGGGAGTTCTTCACTCTCGCGACCCACACATGGCATATGTGCGAAACCTGTGACGGGAAGATCATGGATCGCAGTTATTCCGAATCCAATGCGGAAAACCTTCTCGCGGTTCTTTCCGGAATTCTCGATTCGGGTTTCCGCGCGGAAGTCATATCCGGCAGCCTGCGAACCAGGCGCGCCGGGAACGGCTTGATACGGGAGAACCGCTCTCCGCCGTCCTGAGAGTTCTTATTTTCAACGTTAGTATAAAGTATGGTATTCTTTATGGCAATCAAAGGTGAGAAAATGGTTGCCCGGCTCATTTTGGGAAAAGAAGTTTCCGAAGAGATCTACGGAGAACTGAGGCAGAGGATCGCCGCGCTCAAATCCAGGGGGGTCGTGCCGGGTCTGGCTGTAGTCCTGGTAGGAAGCGATCCCGCGTCTCAGGTGTACGTGCGCAAGAAAGGAGAGATGTGCGAATCCCTCGGCATGCGCTCTGTAACGATCAGAATGCCTGAGGAAACCACTCAGGCCGAGCTTCTGTCGAAAATCGGCGAGCTGAACAGGGATCCCTCCATTCACGGGTTTCTGGTGCAGCTCCCCCTTCCGAAGCATCTTGACGAGAAGGAAGTGATCAATTCCATCGCGCCGGAGAAGGACGCCGACTGCTTCCACCCGTCCAACGTAGGCCGCATGCTCATCGGCGAGCCGCTCTTTCTTCCGGCTACTCCGGCCGGGGTGCAGCAGATGCTTATCAGATCCGGGATAGAGACCGCCGGAAAGCACGTCGTCGTGGTCGGAAGGAGCAACATAGTCGGAAAACCGATGGCTGCCATGATGATGCAGAAAGGATCCGGCGCCGATTCCACGGTGACTGTGGTCCATTCCCGCACGAAGGATCTCGCCGCGATAACGAGACAGGCCGACATCCTCATCGTAGCTATAGGAAAACCGCGCTTCATCACCGCTGACATGGTGAAGGAGGGCGCCGTCGTGATAGACGTGGGAACCAACAGAATCGACGATCCCTCCCGCCCTAACGGCAGCAGGCTCGTCGGGGACGTCGATTTCGAAGCCGTCAAGGATAAAGCGTCGGCCATTTCCCCGGTTCCCGGAGGAGTCGGCCCGATGACCATATGCATGCTTATGTGCAACGCCGTCAGAGCGGCCGAGATGGCGGAGGCGGATCGCCGATGATAAGAGAGTGTCTGGAGCACGGCTATTTCCGCGGGGAGGTCTGCCCGCTGTGCGGGGAAGAGGGAAAGTTCGTCATGTCCGACTACGAGACCGAAAAGCTCGGAAGATCGGTCGCCGGCATCCTGAGGCACGGAAAATACGAGCCCGACATGGATTCCCAGGGTTTCGTGTCTCTCCGCGAGCTCCTCAGCATTATCAAATCCCGCAACAGCCGCATGGAATGGCTGAGGTCCCGCCACATAGAGGCGCTGGTGCAGCTGGATCCCAAGGGCAGATACCTCATCTCCGGGGGAAAGATCAAAGCGACGTACGGCCACACGATCCCTCTCGATATAAAGCTGGACAACGAAAACATTCCGGAGTTCCTTTACTACCCCGCCACCCCGGAGGAAGCGGATTTCCTTCTGGAATCGGGGATTTATCCCTCGGACAGGGCTATGGTCCATCTTTCGCTCACGTACGAGGACGCCTACAGAGCGGGTTCCGTAAGATCCGAGGATCCGGTCATTCTCGAGGTGGACGCCGATATGTGCATGGATATGGGATACGACATCGGAAAAGCCGCGCGCACCGTGTTCCTGTGCAGGCACGTTCCGCCCGAGGCCCTGTCCGAAGCCGATTCCGAAGATCGGGAGGAGGAGTGAGCATGGTCTACTCCCTTACCCCGGACGAGGTGCGCGAGAGATACGGGACCCTGTTCTGCAAGGGTTATTACACTATCGTGGACGAGGAGGCCGGAATAGCGCAGGTCATAGAGAAGTGCGTCGCCCAGGGGCCCGGAGAATGGGACGCCGTCAACCGCAGGCGCACCAAGGGCGTGATCACCGGCGTCTCCCTGAAGTCCGGGATGGTTATCACCGACGTAAACGTGGGGGAGGGGGAGATCAGCTTCGGCCCCGTCCAGGCGGATACCGGCGGGCAGGGGATCAAAGCTCTCAGGATCGAGGGCGACAGGGTCCGCACCACGTGGTACGGCATAGCCGGAGCGTCCGTGGGCATCGGGGCGTGCATGGCCCAGTGCAGCGACGTGATATGCACCGAATATCCCGACGATTTCGTCATGGGGGGAGCCCACCGCGCCCATGTGGATATAATCAGCCCCAAATACGTGCGCCTGGTGATCGGAATCGACGATACCGACACGAAAGAGAAGGGCGCCTCCTGGGTCACTTCCCTTAAACTCGGTACGGAATGCCCCGTCGGAAAGTTCCTGGAGCACAGGATCATCCAGCTCAACCCCAAAGCCCCCAACAAAACCACCAACTGCTGCTCCACCGCCGTCTCCTTCGCCGTGAAAGAGGAGGACATCCCCGCTCTGATAGAGTTCGCCGTGGATTTCGTAAGGAAGGAATCTTATTCGGAGGATACGGTCATGACCGTGTTCAAAGGCCTCAGGATCCCGGAGAAGCTCAGGGAGTTCGGCGAGTCCTGCAAAACGGTTCTCTACAAACCGGAGGACGCCGTGCGCGCCGCCGGGGAGAACGGAGTCCAGATAATAAGCGTGACCGGCATGAAGGGTGTCATCGGCGCGGTCGCGGCCATAGGATGCTTCGATACGGGGGAGAAAGCCGCGGGCATCCCCGAGGATTTCCAGTGATACAATGACCGATCTTCCGCCGTTTATCAACGACTACGCGTACTCCAAGTACAGGAAAAGCATCGAGAAAGAGGTCCTGGCGGGGGATATACCCCGGCACATCGCCGTCATCATGGACGGGAACAGAAGGTATGCCAAGGAGGTTCTGGGCACCGACAACGTCACCAAAGGCCACGAAAAGGGAAAGGAGAAGCTCAGGGAGGTGGCGGACTGGTGCCTCCAGCTGGGGATAAGATATCTCACCGCCTACGCTTTCTCGACCGAGAATTTCGGGCGCGACAAGTACGAGGTGGATTATCTCATGGATTCGCTCGCCAAGACTCTGTTCGAGCTCGGGGACGACGAGAAAGTGCACAAGAACAGGATGTCCATCCGCGTGATCGGAGACATCGATCTTCTTCCGGAACCGGTCAGAAAGGGGATGGAGTACGCTTACGAGAAAACCAAAGGATATGACGACTACCATCTGACTCTGGCTATAGCCTACGGCTCCCGCCAGGATATAATCACCGCAGTCCGCGGAATCGCCAAGGACGTCAAAGACGGCGCGATCGACATCGACAGCATAGACGAGGATCTGTTCAAGAAGTACATATCCACCGGCGATATGCCGGATCCGGATCTGGTCATCAGGACCTCGGGGGAGATACGCATATCGAATTTCCTGCTGTGGGAGATAGCCTATTCGGAGTTCTATTTCGTAGACGCCTACTGGCCGGAGTTCAGGTATATCGATCTCCTGAGAGCCGTCCGGACCTACCAGAAGCGCACCAGACGGTACGGGAAGTGATTATGTCGCATTACGACATGATCTTCCTCCATGCTCCGAGCGTCTATGATTTCCGCAGAAAACCCATCTTTTACGGCCCTGTAAGCGACGTGATTCCGTCTTCGCCGGTGTTCGAGATGTATCCGATAGGGTTCATGACCATATCGGCGCACCTGGAGGCGGCGGGTTTTAAGACCAGGATAGTAAACATCGCCGTCCAGATGCTCTCCAGCGATAAATTCGACGCCGAAAAGAAGATTAAAGGCCTGGACGCGGACGTTTTCGGAATAGATCTGCACTGGATGCCCCACGCCCACGGCGCCGTCGAACTGGCGAAGATAGTGAAGAAATACCATCCCGAATCCAAGGTGGAGTTCGGGGGATTCACGTCGTCGTACTTCCACGAGGAGCTGATAAGGCGTCCGGAGATAGATCTGGTGATGAGGGGGGACACCACCGAGCATCCCACCGTGAAGATGATGGAAATCCTCCAGAAAGGCGGGGATCTGTCGGAGGTCCCGAACCTGACGTGGAAGGACCGGGACGGGAGGATACGCGTCAACGGGATAACGCATTCCCTGGATTCCCTGGACAGCATCATATTCGATTACGGCACCATGATCAAAAACTGCCTCCGCAACATGCACATACGCGATGCGATGCCCTGGTACGGGTGGGACAAGATCCCCATGGCGTCGGTTTTCACCGTGAGGGGGTGCTCCGTCAACTGCGCCGAGTGCGGAGGATCCCGTTTCGCGAACGGGAAGGTGGTCTGCAGGAAAGCTCCCGCCTTCAGAAGCCCGGAGAAGCTGGCCGAGGACATGGATCTCATCCAGTCATACCTCCGCGTGCCGGTGTTCATCATCGGGGATCTGAGGCAGAGGGGCACGTCCTACGCCGATCGCTTCCTTCAGGAGTGCAGGGACCGGAAGATAAAGAACCAGGTCATCATCGAACTTTTCAACGGCGCCGATTCGGAATATTTCCGCAAGATCGACAGATCCTTCGACGGCGGATGGACTCTGGAGTTCTCTCCCGACTCCCACGACGAGAAAGTCAGATCGGCTCTGGGAAAGAATTACTCCAACGAGAGCATCGAGAGGACCATCAGGGCCGCCTTCGAAAACAACTGCGAAAGATTCGATCTGTTTTACATGAACGGGCTTCCCTTCCAGGACCGGGAGTCCGCGCTGGACAGCGCCCGGGCGGCCAGCCGTCTCTGGAGCCTCGTGAAGAAGGAGGATAATCTTTTCATCTACAACGCGCCCTTCGCGCCCTTCGTCGATCCCGGGAGCAGAGCCTTCGAAGAGCCGGAGAAATGGGGATACAAACTCCGCGCCCGCACCCTGGAGGATCACCGGAAGCTTCTGGACAGCCCCTCCTGGAAGCACGTTCTGTCTTACGAGACCCGGTGGATGACCAGGGACGACGTCGCCGAGATCTCATACGACGCGGCGCTGATCCTGGCGGAAGCCGAGAACAAGGCCGGCCGCATCGATGATTCCGAGTACAGGCAGAGATGCGAGAGAACCGAATTCGCGAGAGAGCTGATGCACAAAGTCGACGGCATCCTGAAGATAGAGGATCCGGAGGAGAGGGAGCGCCGTCTCTGGGAGACCAAAGACGAGGGAACCCGCATGATGAACTCCACCATCTGCAACAAGAATGATCTGGACTGGGAGTCGAAGCCGATCTGGACCAACGGGCCGAGGATGGGGATGGCTCTCCTGAAATCCATGGTCCGTCGCCGACGCCCGAGCTGTTCCGATTTCGCGGCAGTCACGTCGATCGCTTCTTCTATAACGGATTTGAAATTCAGCTCCTCCAGCGTCCTGACGCCCGCGATCGTGGTTCCGGAGGGGGAACAGACCTCGTCCTTAAGCTCGTACGGGTGTTTTCCGGTCTCGAGAACCATCTTCGCGGCGCCCAGCATGGACTGCGCCGCGAGCTTCAGCGCCACGGCGCGGGGAAGCCCGTGATCCACTCCCGCATCGGCCATGGCGTCGATCATCATGTACATGAACGCCGGAGAGCTTCCCGCGACCGCGGTAACGGCATCCATGCACGATTCGGGCACCTCGGCGGCGAGTCCGGACGAATTCAGTATCTTTTCCGCCTCTTTCTTCTTCTCTTTAGGGAAACCCTGCTGGAAGGAGTATCCCATGGCCCCCTCCGATACGGCGCAGCAGTGGTTCGGCATCACGCGCACGACCGGGATCCCGGCGGATTCCAGGCTCGCTATGGATCTCCCGGCGGCCACGCTTATCATCACGGCGGATTCCAGATAAGCCCGGTTTTCCGCGATCTCGGCCAGAACGCTGTCGACGTTTTTCGGTTTGACCGCGATGACGATCGTTCCCGGCCTGAAATCCCTTATCATCTCCGCCGCATCCGGATATGTTCTGATGCCGTATTCAGACGATACGCGGGAGCGCGTCTCCTCCGACGGGGCGCAGGCGGCTATTCTGTCTGCATCGAAAATATCGTTGTCGATAAGCCCTCTGATCATGGCTCCGGCCATCTTTCCGGCGCCGATGAATCCGATCGAATCTTCCATAAACGGTAATGAGAAGACTGGTTAATAACCGGATCGGGGTCTCCGCATATATCATTTTATTTAAAGATACCCATAGTTCAGATGGGTCAAGTTTAAATATCAAACTTATGGAAACTTTATGTACTAACAACTCATCGCCAAGACACAATGTCACTAATTGTGTACTACATGCCACTGGCAATCGTGAGCGTCATCGCTCTCGGTTTCGCCCCACTGGCATGGTGGGTATCAAGGCTTATTCGTCCTTCGAAGCCGACACAGTGGATGGAGTCCACCTACGAGTGCGGTTCAGAGCCTATTGGTGAAGCACACGTCCAGTTCAGATTCCAGTATTATGCGTTCGCGCTGATTTTTGTGGTTTTCGATCTGGTTGCGACATTCCTCATGATCTGGGCCATTGCTTTTGCCGGGCTTTCGCTCACCGCGCAGATGATGATGCTTGTGTTCTTCGCCATTCTGATTCTCGGAGTAGCATATGCTCTGAAAAAGGAGGAAACAGTATGGATATGAGCCTGTACCCTCATGCTGTTGCAATGAGTGCTGATGAGTTTATGTCATGGTCCAACTCCATGATCAATAATCTCCTCAGTTCAGGAACAAAAAGGACTGTGGATGAGCTTACCGGACCTATCTGGGCATGGGCGATGAAGAACTCGATGCATCCGCTGCATTGGGGACTCGCATGCTGTGCTCTGGAAATGGCCGCCGCTTCCGCACCCAGATACGACGCAGAGCGTCTCGGAATGATCTACCGTTCGTCACCCAGGCAGACGGATATTCTTCTGGTGAACGGCTGGATTTCCAAAAAGATCCGTCCCGATCTCAGGCGTCTCTACGAACAGATACCTAACCCCAAGTGGGTCGTAGCCATGGGAGAGTGCGCTATCTCGGGCGGACCCTGGTACGATTCGTACAACACCGTCCAGGGACTCGATCAGATTGTTCCCGTAGATATCTACATACCCGGATGCCCCGCCCGCCCCGACGCTATGATAGACGGCTTCATGCTGCTCCAGAAGAAGATCGAGAGCTACATGAGGAGAGGAGTCACGATGGAGGAATGAGATGGACAGCGATGCAGTTCTTCAGAAACCCTCCGTCGACGAGATTACCCAGGCTCTCAAGGAGAAGTTCCCCTGCGTAGAGATTAAGGGGACCGCCGTCCGCAGGGTCTTCGCCAAAGTCCCCCGCGAGCACATTTTCAAAATCTGCAAGTACATACACGACAACCTCACTTTCGAGCACTGCTCCATAGTTATGGGAATCGACTACGTGGATCACATGTACACAGTGTACATTCTCACCAATTATTACACCGGAACCGCTATCGAGCTCACCGCGGACATTCCCGCCGACGATCTCCACATCGATTCCGTGACGCCCATATGGCAGGGCGCCAACTGGCACGAGAGGGAGACCTGGGAGCTGTTCGGGATAGTGTTCGACAACCATCCCAAGCTCGAGAGGCTCCTCACTCCCAAGACCTACGAGTTCTTCCCGTTCAGGAAATCGTACAAGCTCAGGGGGTGGGAATGATGGCCGATTCCATCGTGCCCGTCAAAGAGATCGAAGAGAAAGCCGAGAAGATGGACACCGACAAGATGTGGGTCATCATGGGACCCCAGCATCCGTTCTCTCACGGACTGTGGACCCTGAAGGTCAAACTCGACGGAGAGATCGTCACCGACGCCGAGCCCATAGTCGGATACCTCCACCGCGGGTGGGAGAAGGAGACCGAGAACAGAACGTATCCCAAGATCATACCTATGGCCGATCGTCTGTGCTACGCAGCCTCCATGACCTATACCCACCTCTACTGCATGACGGTGGAGAAGGCTCTGGGAATAGACATTCCCGAGAAAGCCAAGTACATCAGGATCGTCGCCGACGAAGTCTGCCGCATCAACTCTCATCTGATGTGGCTCGCCGCCGTCGGTACCGACCTCGGAAACCTGACCGTGTTCCTGTGGTGCATGAGGGAGAGGGAGTATTTCCTGGACCTCAACGTCAAGCTCTGCGGAGCCAGGATGACCACCAACTTCCCCCGTATCGGAGGAGTCAGGAACGACACCACCGAGCTTTTCGACAGGGATATCCTCAGGACGGTCCAGCATTTCGAGAAGGCGCTCTGGGACATCATTTACCTCATCGACGATTCTTCTATTTTCGTTTCGAGGATGAAGGGCATCAGCTATATCACCCGCGAGCAGGCGGCCAACGTGGGACTCACCGGGCCCGCCATGAGGGGATGCGGAGTCGATTTCGATCTGCGCCGCGACGATCCCTACGACAATTACGACAAAATCGATTTCGAGGTCCCGGTCCTTCAGGAAGGGGACAGCTACGCGAGGTACATGATCCGCGTGGAGGAGATGTTCCAGTCCTGCGAGATAATCAAGCAGGCCGTCGGAAAGATCAAAGCCCTCGGAAAGAACGCTCCTTACAGGATAAAGACCCCCAGCAGGGTTCCCGCCGGAACGGCTTTCGCCAAACTCGAGGATCCCCGCGGAGAATCGATGATGTATCTCGTTTCCGACGGAACCGACAAGCCCTACAGGCTCAAGGTCCGCAGCCCCATATTCGTGAACGTATCCTCTGCCAGGCTCCAGTCCGTCGGAGTCAGGATCGCCGATGTTCCGGCGGTTCTCGCCCAGATAGACATGTGCCTCGGAGAGACCGACAGGTGATTCAGCATGGTTCAGTACACCGGATTATCCGAATTCATCTGCGGCAACCCGGATTGGATTTACCCCAACCCGATGCTCAACGAATACTGCCCCTTCGACACCTACAACCTCGCCTACGATCTCGCCTACAAGGTCTGGGAGATTCTCGGAGGTACGATCGCCTGGCTCATCAACCTTATCTGGCCCGGCAATCCGATCTCGTCTTGGCTTATAGACGACCCGACGATGGTTCTCTTCGCCCTCATCGTGTTCATGCTCCTGATCTTCATGGTCGCTTTCGTGAACGTCCTGATTGTTTTGTGGATGGAACGTAAGTGCATGGGAAGAATGATGGACAGAAGAGGAACGATGATCGGTCTGAAGGGTTTCCTGCAGTGCGTGGGAGACGGTTTCAAGACCTTCCTCAAAGAAAACACCATACCCAAGAAAGTCGACAAGATGACCTACATGTGGACCGTCTCCCTCATCGTGGGACTGTCCGTTCTCGTAGCGTGCATGGTGCCTCTCTCCCAGAGATGGTACGTCGTGAACTACGATTCCGGTCTTCTCATCATCATGGCGTTCTTCGCCCTCGCGCCTTTCTTCATTCTCGTGTCCGGCTGGTCCCAGAACAACAAATACTCCCTTATCGGAGGTATGAGGGCGGCCGAACTGATGATATCCTACGAAGTCCCGATGCTCATCCTCATAGCCACCACCGCTCTGATGGCGGGAAGCTTCAACATCGGAGACATCGTCTACGCCCAGAACGATTCCCTGTGGTACTTCATCCCGCAGATTCTCGGATTCATCGTATTCTTCTTCTGCGCCCCCGCCGAAGCCGAACGCGTGCCGTTCGATATCGCCGAAGCGGAAGCGGAGCTCGTGGAAGGATGGCAGACCGAATACGCGGGTATGAAATGGGGCCTCATCATGCTGGCGGACTACCTCAGAGGAACGGTCTCGTGCGGCATGGTCGTTATCCTGTATCTCGGAGGATGGACTCTTCCGTTCCTCGGAGACTTCTCCCAGTTCACTATCGAGGGATCGTCCGGCATCGGATACCTGCTCGCATGGCTCCCCATGCCCGAACTCGTGTTCATACTCAAGTCGTACGTCGTGTTCTTCTTCATGATCCTCACGAGATGCGCTCTTGCCCGTGTGAGAACCGATCAGATTCTGAACATCGGATGGAAAGTGTTCATGCCGCTGGCAGTGATCAACCTGGTCATCGTTCTGTTCCTGAGAGTCGGAGGTGTTATCTGATGGATGAGTCCAAGCTGAAATATCTTAACAAATATACTGACATCAAGAACGGAGCCCAGGGCAAACCGTACAAGACCAAGAACCTCGCGAAGGGGCTCTGGATCGTGAAGCCCGCATGGACCGTGTTCAAACTGTTCTCCAAGACCGTGGCCCGCCAGCCCGTGACCGTTCTGTATCCGTATCAGAAGGAATGGGTTCCCGAGAATTACCGCGGACGTCCCGGACTCAGATTCGACAAGTGCGTCTCGTGCGGAATGTGCGTGCGCATGTGCCCCACCTCCTGCATCAAGCTGATAGAGGTGAGCGACGACGACGGAAAGCCCGTGATGAGGCCTCAGGTCAACATGGGAAGATGCGCCATGTGCGGTTACTGCGCGGAGTACTGCCCCGTAGACGCTATGACGGTCACTCCCGAGTACGAACTGGCGGAATACACGAGATTCGATCTTCTCTACGGACCCAGAAGACTCCATTACGAAGGCACCACGCCCGGGATGGAGGTTAAGCTCGAAGTCACCCTGCCCTCCGATATCGAAAGCGGAAACCCCGAGAAGAGGCATCTGCTTTGCGAGCTCGACAGGCCCGAGCTGACCGAGAGCAAATGCATCGGATGCAAGAAGTGCGAGAAAGTCTGTCCCGTCGGCGCCATCAAAATGGAAGAGAAAGGCGTCAACGACAAGGGAAGGCCCATCCTTCGTCCGAAGATTGACAACAGCAAGTGCATCTGCTGCAGCAACTGCGTGGACGACTGTCCCAAGAGCGCACTTGCGATCAAGGAGGTGCTCTGATGGGAGCAATTATCGATTTGCTGAGCGACATCTGGTACGGTCTCAGGGATTTCATGTATTACGCCCTCGACAACCTGGATCTCTGCGCGTTCCTGATACTTTCGGCTATAGCAATAATAGCTGCATTGTACGTCGTTACCGACAAGGAAGTAGTTCACAGCGCGTTCTATCTCGCGCTCGTGTTCCTCTGCATAGGGTTCGTGTATTTCTTCCTGGAAGCGGAATTCATAGGCGTGATACAGCTGCTGGTCTACGTGGGCGCCATTACCATTCTGTTCGCGTTCAGCATTATGCTGACTAGAAGGAAAATAATGTCTGGAGGCGATTCGGATGAATAAGAGGATGGTTGTCGGCACTTCCGTCGCGGTTATTCTGCTTGCAGTCCTCATCGCCGGAGTTTATTCGGTTAATTGGAACGACTACAACAGCTCCGACGTGCCCCGCGAGATCCCCACATTCCCTACGGATGACGGAGACAGCATATGGGTCGACGAGGAGAACCATGAGCTCAGGGAGGACAGTCTCGCGTACACCATATTCGAGAAGTACGGAATCATACTGATCCCGCTGGCGATTCTGATGTTCGGAGCCATGATCGGCGGAGTGTGTATTTCCAGAGAGGAGGTAGAGGGAGAATGATACCTTTCGAATTCTTCCTTGTCCTCGGCGCCATACTGTTCGTCATAGGCGCGTACGGCGTCATGACCAAGAGCAACGCCATCATCGTCCTGATGTGCATAGAGCTGATGCTCAATGCCGCGAACATCAACTTCGTGGCGTTCGGAGCGTACAACGCGGACGTCGCCGGACAGGCTTTCGTTGTAATGTCCATTTCCGTCGCCGCCGCCGAGGTCGCCGTCGGTATCGCCATCCTCCTCAACGCGTACAAGCTGAGGAAGACCACGGAGCTCACGGATGCCGAGCTCACTTCGCTGAGGTGGTAAGCATGATAGAG
>JAEEKU010000063.1 GCA_016282555.1 Methanomassiliicoccaceae archaeon | reverse complement strand
GTTTTCGACGGGAACACGTCTTTCCCTATCGCGGCCGTCTTGGGAACGACGGCGGATTCGAGAGCCTGGCACAGAGAGAACGCGCGATCCCCGATCGAAGTGACGGACGGAGGTATCGTAACGCTTCTCAGAGCGGAACATCCGGAGAAAGCCGCCGTGCCTATAGACGTCACCGAAGAGGACATGGATACGTCGGCGAGGGAAGTGCATCCGAAGAACGATTTGTCCCCTATCGAAACCATAGAAGACGGCATTGAAACCGATGTCAGGGAAGTGCAGTCGCGGAAAGCGTTCTCGCCTATGGATTCTCCCGACGGTATGTTCACGGATCTGAGAGATTTGCATTCGCGGAACGCGCTCTCCCCGATGGACGAAGCGGAGGACGGCAGCGAAACCGAGGACAGCGAGGTGCATCCGAAGAACGTTCCCGGGCTTATCGCCTCCACGGACGCCGGAATATCGATCGAAGTGAAAGATTTGCAGCCGGAGAACGCGCGGTTTCCTATGGATGTCAAAGAGGAAGGAAGAAATATGGAAGATAACGCGGAACAGTTGTTGAACGCGCTCTCCCCGATGGATTTCACGGACTGGGGTATCCTGACGGAAGCCAGAGACTTGCAGTCGGAAAACGCTCCTCTTCCGATGGAGACCACGGACGCCGGAATATCTACGGACGTCAGGGATCTGCAGCCGGAGAAGGTGCTGGTCTCGATTGAGGTTACCGACGCTGGAATGCCGATCGAGGACAGCGAGGTGCATCCGGAAAAAACGTCCGCCCCCATCTCCTTCATCGTATCTGGAAGGCTGACGGAATTCAGCGAGGTGCATCCCAGAAACGCGCGGTCGCCGATGGATTTCACCGATGCGGGTATATCCATGGAGGTAAGCGATTTGCATCCGGAGAACGCGCGGGCGTTGATGTATTTCACCGAGGACGGGATTTTAATCGACGCCATTCTCTTGCAGTCGCGGAACATATCCGTATCGACGCGCGCGGTCCCCTGGGGCAGCTCGAAAGAGCTGAATCCCCTGACGAGAACGCGCAGCGGCTGCTTGCATCCCTTTCCGGCGCCGGCTTTGTTGAACAGCTTCACCGCCTCCTCCTCGGAGCGGAACTTCTCGCTGTTGGAGTAAAGATAAGAAAGCTTGTACTGGGCCTAAACGTCGCCGTGACTGGCCGGTTCCTTAAGGAATTCGATCGCTATCCTTTCCACGAAATCCTTTCCGTAGTTCATTCCGGACAGGACGCAGCTGTTCTCCAGAGACCTCTCGGCCGCCTCCGGGGGATTGCTGAACGGGTAATCGCTTTTCATGAGCTCGCAGACGCCGTCTATGCGCCAGATATCCGCGTCGGCGGCGTTTATGAGAATCAGCTTCTTGGTCATCTCCTCCGCCTTGGAGAATTCGCCCTTCTGGCAGTACGCCGCGGCCAGAGGCTTGAGGCTGGCCCTCTGATCCTTCACGGACATCTCGATGTTGATGTGGTTGACGTCTCTGGTAATCATTACCTTGGAGCCGCAGTACATGCAGAACCCGAACTCGCGGGAATCGTCCAGATCTATATCTCCGGCGCAGTTGGGGCATTTGAGCGAAATAAGGGCCATGCCGGCGGATATGCAGATAAGACATAATAATTATTGGCGCGCCGGATCCCGGACGGCCCTCTCCCCCGGGATCCTGATTAAAAATGTTTTCAGAGAGTCACTCTGGTGTAATCTTTTCTGTCGGCACCGGCGGGAAGAGTAGCGTCGAACCCGACTTTCCAGGTAGGTCCGCCGTGAGAGCTCGGATCCAGAGAGGATCCTGCCGCTCCGGGAATCCTGATTATCTTATCGGCCTGCATTCTCGTCGCCACCGCCCATTCCACCTGCCTGTCGTCGAAGATGTCTATATCCTCGTCGACGACAATAACCTGCTTCATGGACGGATGGCCGGTGAACGCCGCCATTATCGCGTTGACTCCGTCCCCCTCCTTGTTTTTGGATATGGAAACGACTCCGTTGAGCCAGCAGCATCCCCCTTCGGTGAGACGCACGTTTCTGACTCTCGGCACCGCCTGCCTCACCGTGCGCAGGATCATGGGCTCTCTCGGAAGGCCCATCATAAGGTAATGCTCGTATCCTCCGGGGAGAATGAGATGGAACCTCGGATCCCTGGATGTCCAGATCTTATCAACCTCTATCACCGGCTGCATCCTTTCGAAGTCGTAAGTTCCGGTGATGTCCACGAACGGACCCTCTTTGATTTCGCTGAGCGTGATGCGCGCCTCCATGACGAAATCGCAGTCCGCCGGCACCAGTATCCCGTTATCGCACCTTCCCGTCTCCAGAGGCTTCCCGTGCCCTTTGAGATACATGGACGAGGCCACTTCCAGCTCGTCCGCCCCGAAGTCCATGGACGTGGCCGCCGAGAGAAGAACCTCCGCGCACGCTCCGACGCAGATCGAAACGTTCAGCTCCTCCCCGTTCCTCTTCGCCTCGTTGTACAGAGTGAAAAGATGCCTCGGAACCAGCCTTACGGCCAGCCTCTTTCCGTCGACTACCATCATCCTGTGGAAGGAGACGTTCTTCTTTCCCTTGTATTCCGTGACTATGATCCCCGCCGTGATGTAGCGGCCGCCGTCTCCGGGATAATATCTGGGGATCGGAAGCGCGAGAAGATCCGTATCGATCGAAGAATAACGAAATCCCGGATCGGATACTTCTGCGCATTTTACCGGCGAAGAAACGGCGTCCGCGATGTGTGCGACGATCATATCCGGGCTCACGTTCAGCGCTTCGGCAATCTTTTCCCTCGTCGAAAACAGATTGCCCTCGGCTTTAAACCCGTTGACGTTCTCGAAAAGGACCGTGGCGCTCTGATCGCGGAGCAGGGCTCTCGTGATCTCTCCTGAATCGGGATCGGTTCTGCCGCCGATTACCGTCCTGTTGTTCTGGCTTTCCGACATGATGGATAACCGGATCCGTACAGGATTATTATTGGTTGCGAACCGTAGCCTTATTTACGTTATGATAATCAGCCGTTTATGAAAGCGCTTCCCGCGGCCGGGACCGGCGGGGAGGCACTGGACCGATTTTACGGGGAAACGGAATCATGCCGGAAGATACAGAGGAAATCATAAGGAAATACGCGCTTCAGAATGCGGTTTTCTTCAAAGGAAAAGCGAACCCCAAGGCCGTCGCGGGCAAAATACTCGGGGGAAATCCTGAACTGAGGCAGAGGGCCGGAGAGCTGACTCCGCTGATCGACAGCATCGTCGGAGAAGTGAACGCGATGGATCCGGAATCCCAGAAGGAAGCCCTCAGGAAGCTCGACGAATCGCTTCTGGTGAAGGAGAAGAAGGAAAGGAAATACGAGCTTCCGGATCTGAGAAACGCTGACGGAAAAGTAGTGATGCGCATAGCCCCGGGACCCTCCGGGCCTCTGCACATAGGACACACCAGAGTATCCGTTCTGAACGACGAGTACGTGAAGAGATACGGCGGGGATCTCATCCTCAGATTCGAGGACACCAATCCCGAGAAGATCGATCCGGACGCATACGACATGATCCCGGAGGATCTGGACTGGCTCGGGATAAAATGCGGCAAGACGTACATCCAGTCCGAAAGATTCGAGCTTTACTACGATTACACCAGAAAACTGGTGGAACAGGGGAACGCGTACGTCTGCACCTGCAACGGAGACGACTGGAGAAAGCTGAAGGAAGAGAAAAGAGCATGCCCCTGCAGGGATCTGCCCCGGGAGATCCAGCTCGAGAGACTGGATTCGTTCTTCGAGGGAAAATACTCCGACGGAGAAGCGGTAGCAGTCGTCAAAACCGACATCTGCCACCCGAATCCCGCGGTCAGGGATTTCGTCGCTCTGAGGCTGGTTTCCGCTCCCCATCCCAGAACCGGAGGGAAATACATCGCGTATCCGATGATGAACCTGTCCGTCGCGGTGGACGATCACGAGATGGGGATGACGCACGTCATACGCGGAAAGGATCACCTGAACAATACCTTCAGGCAGGAGTACGTGTTCGATTACTTCGGATGGAAGAAACCGGAATACTATCACTACGGGCTCGTGAACATACCCGACACCGTACTGAAAACATCCATAATCAAACAGAACATCGCCGACGGCCAGTATTCTGGATGGGACGACGTGAGAACCGGCACCGTGAGGGCTCTGAAACGCCGCGGAATAAGGCCGGAGGCCATCAGAAGATACTGGATCGAATCCGGGATCAAACCGGTGGATATACAGTTCTCCTGGGACAATCTGTACGGAATGAACAGAAACATCATAGATTCCGTATCGAATAGATATTTCTTCGTCAGCAATCCCGTGAGATACGACATCTCCGGCGTTCCGGAGATCAGAGGAAGCGCGCCCCTCCACCCGGATCATCCTGAGAGGGGATCCAGGGAATACTGCCTGAAAGATCCGTGCACGGTGTACGTCTCCGATACGGATTCCGCGGAATTCGCATCTTCCGGAAAACTGAGGCTGAAGGATCTGTGCAACATCGGCTACTCTCTCCCGGCTAAGTACCTGGGAGACGACGTCTCGATACTGAAAACGGGAGTGAAAGCCGTGCAGTGGGTCAGCATGGATTCGTCCGGGGCAACGCTCCTGATGCCGGACGGCACCGTGATGAGCGGCCTCGCCGAGAACGCTGTGCTGAAAGAGAAGAACGAAACCGTCCAGCTCGAAAGAATAGGATTCGCGAGAATAGAGAAGAAAGAGAACGGGAAGATCTCTTTCGTCTTCACGCACCGCTGAGCTCTCTGCGGATAAGCACCATCTCGTGCTTGGATCCGGGGATCTTCTTGCTGACCGCCGATTCGACCAGCGCGGCGGCTTTAAGAAGATCCTTCTCCACCCCTTTTCCCTGCCTGTAGGCCTTTCCCAGCCTCAGCTGGGCGTGTCCCGAACCGGAATCGGAGAACGGAACGATCACCTTCACGGCCTCTTCACAGGATTCCGGCGTCCCGACTTTCCAGAGAGTATCGAAGAGATTTACCGCTCCCGAAGCGAATTTCCTTCCGGCAGCCTCCCTGAACAGACCGAGAGCCTTTTCAGTATCCTCGGGAACGCCCTTTCCTTCCCTGTACGCCTTTCCCAGACGGATCATGGAGGGGAGATCGCGGCGCTCCGCCAGGGGAAGAACGGATTGGATCATCTTTCCGTACAGCGACGGATCTTCCTTCTTCCAGAGAATGTCGAAGAGCAGAATGCCGGAGTCTCCCGCTCTCATGGATACCGCTTTCTCCGCCCACATCTGAGCCGCATCCAGATCCTGAGGGATCAGTTTTCCGCGGAAATACTCCCGCGCCAGCTTCATCACGGCTTCCTTGGAGCCTTCTCCGGCCGACTGCAGAGTGAGTTCCAGAGCTTTGCCGTGATCGAAATAATTCCATATGATAGCCAGATATTCCGAAGGCGCCCATTCCACGCCGAGATCCGAAGCTTTTTTCATGTACTCCGCAGCTTTTGCAGTGTCCTGTATGGCCCCGGTACCGTCGCGCAGAAGCCTGGCATAGATCCCGTATGCCAGCGGATTTCCGTCTCCGGCATATTTTTCGATCTCCCTCACGCTCTCCGGATCTTCCGGGGCGCGGCGGTAGCAGGCGTACATGTAATTGTTTCTGGAGGGGGCGCCGCTGCGGATATCCGCCATTACCGATGAGCATTCTATGCGGGAAGATTCGATGTCCCCGGGCCTTCCGGCGATAAGAGATTCGATCGCGTTGAACGCGTATTCGTAGTATTCGTCCGCGTAATGAACGGGGTTGTGCCCCCACTTGTGGCAGTCGTCCCCGGTGAGGAAGAACGGAGCCGGGATCACCATGCATCCCGTTTCTTTTACAAACTCCCTCTCGAATCTGAATACCTGCGACAGCTTCTTTTCGGAATACTCGGAAAATACTAATTTTCCTTCCTTATCGAGAAAAGTATCGGTTCCGAAGACTTCGATGAAGATGATATTCTTTCCGTAGCGCCTTTTGCAGAATTCCGTGAACTCGCGGAAAGCGTCCCGCAAATCACCGGAGAAGGGATCTACCTTGACGATTTCATACTTGTATCCCCGCTCGTCGTAGGGAAGCATCCTGTCGCCGAAGAGGTTTCCGGTGAAATATTCCTCCCTTCCGTCTTCGAAGATCACTTTCTTTATCCCGTACGAGATCACATGGCCGTCTACGATGAGCCATTCGGAACCGCTTTGGCTAAGAAGCTCCGGAACGTTCTTATTGATGTCCGCGGCGTACATCCTCTGTTTGAAAAATGATTTTTCGGTATGATAGTCCCAGGTGTTCACGTCGGGAAGAACGTGCTTAGTGAACTGGACCGGAAAACTGCAGGCCTGAAAGAAATATTTGACTTTGATATTGCAGTTTCTCCCGCCGGCGATCGATATGATGTCTCTCGACGTGCAGACTCCCCATATATCGACCTGTACCGGTCCGCGGCCGTCCATGGTGAAGAAACGATTTACGATTTATAATGAACGGCGGACATCAAATAAGACTATAGTGATAAAAGACGCGGGATATAGTATCACTACAGTCTTATCATTCCGCGTCCACGTAAATCGAAAGGGCCAGACGGGGATCGAGAGCTATGGAACTCCCGCCGATGCGCGCTATGATCAGGCCTTCGTTCGAAGAGTCCATCGTAACGAGTTTTCCCGGAACGAAACCCATGGCGACAAGCTTTTTGACTGTCGCAGAATCATCCGAAAGAATGTACGACACCCTTCCGGATTTGCCCTCTCCGAGTTTATCCAGAGAGCTGATCCTGACCGCGCCGTCCGAAGCCGCCTTGCAGGGATTGCTGCATCCGACGCAGTCGTCGTCTATCCTGGGGCCCATCATATAACACATTTTAATGGCGGATTCGTCGGACAGAGCATGCTCCATCTTACACGCCTCCTCATGCGCCGTGCTATGATCCAGATCCAGATAATCAACGAGAAAGCGCTCCATCACGTGATGTTTTTTACGTATCTGGCGGGCATAATTGAGCCCCTTGTCGGTGAGCGACACGCCGCGGTATTTCTCGTATTGGAGAAAACCCTCCGCAGACAAGACTTTAACCATCTCGCTTACGCTGGCGGGGGAAACGTTCATAAACTCCGCGAGCTCCGTGGTTTTAGCAACGCCTTTTCCCTCCGTAAGCCTGAGAATGTTAACAAGATAGTCCTCGCGGTTGACAGTCGCCATGCTTAAGGAATATGATAAGAAAATAAAAACTTAACCCGGTTCCTTTTTGCGCATCAAAATGCGTGCGCGAACCCGGCATAACCCGCCCGCCGCATCAGTTATTTTAAGTCGCATATCTATTCCCGTTTATGGCAGTATATAAATGCACTATATGCGGAGAAATCTATGACGAAGAAGCCGAGGGCGTCAGATTCGAGGATCTTCCCGACGACTGGGTATGTCCCCTCTGCAAATCCCCCAAAAGCGCATTCGCGAAGATCGGAGACGACGCCCCCTCCAAACCGCGAATCACGGAAAAGGAGGAGCCTGCCGTCCGGAACACGGTTTCCGGGAACGATATACCCCCGGGACTCGTAAGGCATGACGGCGGAGTGATGGACGATATCCACTACATGGCGGAAACCGGCAAAAGCCTGTCCGCCGCCATGGATATAACGGACCGCGTTCCCAAGTTCGACGATATCCTGATCCTCGGCGCGCAGCTCGGCCGTTTCCCGCTGGACGACGATGCGGATGTCTCTCTCAGAACGGTCATCGGGAAAAATGCCTCCAGGCCGATGGTTCTCGAAACTCCCGTTTTCGTCAGCCACATGTCTTTCGGGGCGCTGTCCGGGAGAGCCAAAATCGCTCTGGCCAAAGGAAGCGCCGCGGCGAAAACCGCCATGTGCAGCGGAGAGGGGGGAGCGCTCTACGACGAGATGATGTCCTCCTACAGATACATCTTCGAACTGGCCCCGAACAAATATTCCTTCGATTCTTTCGTTCTGGAGAACTCCGATGCGATCGAGATCAAAATCGGACAGGGGACCAAACCCGGAATGGGCGGACATCTTCCAGGCGAAAAAGTCACGCCGCTGATCGCGTGCATGCGCAGCAGAACCCCCTGGAAAGAGATCCAGAGCCCCTCCAGATTCCCCGGGATCGATTCCCCCCGGGATCTGAAGGATCTTGTCGGAATGCTCAGGAAAAGGAGCGGAGGCCTTCCCGTGGGAGTGAAGATCGCCGCGGGACACATAGAGGACGATCTGGACTTCATCTCGGAATCCGGATGCGATTTCATAACCATAGACGGACGCGGAGGTGCTACCGGTTCTTCTCCCAAATATCTGAGAGACTCCGCCACGGTCCCTACGGTTTACGCCGTAGGGCGCGCCCGCAGATTCATGGACGAAAACGGAATGAATCAGGATCTCGTCATAACCGGAGGGCTGAGAACCAGCGGAGACGTCGCCAAAGCTCTGGCGATGGGAGCCGACGCGGTCGCGATGGCTTCGGCGCCCCTCATGGCGCTCGGATGCCAGAGATACAGGATATGCGGCTCCGGAAAGTGTCCCATGGGCATCGCCACCCAGGATCCCGAGCTGGAAGACAGGCTCAGCGTCGAATCCGGCGCCATACGCGTAGCGAATTTCCTGAACGCTCTCTCTTCGGAGCTGAAGACGTTCGCCAGAATAACCGGCCATAAGGATATACACGATCTTTCTCTCGAAGATCTCTGCTGCATCGACAGCGAAATATCCGAATATGCCGGAATCAGGCACGCCTGATCACCTTTCCAGAATGTACTTTATGGCCTCGTTGGCCAGAGTCATTCCGAAAATCGCCGGGATCGTGGGAAGCGATCCCAAAACGCTTTTTCCGAATTCGTTGCGCTCGCCGGAGCCGGAGAGCGGTTTCTCTTCGGAGTAAACGCATGTTATCTTCCCCGTATCGCAGTCCCTGAGCTCGCGTCTCAGTCTGGATGCTACGGGACATACCCGGGTTTTGGGAAGGGGGGCTATGCGCACCGCGGATGCGTCCATATGGAGCGCCGCGCCCATGGAGGAAAAAGTCCTGAGCCCTCCGGCGCATGCCGCCCTCAGAAGGAGAGTCTTCATCTTCATCGTGTCTATCGCGTCGATGAGAAGATCCGGATCTCCGCTTAGAACTATAGGGATAGATTCTTCAGAAACCAGCGTATTCATCTTTTCGATCTTCACCGACGGATTAATATCCAGCGCTCTCATCTCCGCAGCATCAGTTTTGAGTATCCCTATAGTTCTATTTGTAGCCAGTATCTGCCGGTTCAGATTGCTCCGGGTGAAAACGTCGTTGTCTACCACCCTTATGCGGCCGACGCCGGCGCGCACCAGAGCCTCGAACGCGTACCCGCCTACCGCGCCGCATCCGCACAGCACCACCGAAGAGTTCCGGAGTTTTCCGATTCCTTCCTCCCCAACGAGAATCTCGGTTCTGGACGAGATGCTTTCGCTCACCGGTAAGCCTCCTCAGGTTTTCAGCAGCGGTTTCCGACAGATAATCCGGCTCCAGTCCGGAGATTTCCGATATCTCCGTTATGAATCTGCCCATTCCGGCGAATCCGGAACTGTAAAACGGGGAATCCGATTCGAAAAGGATCCTGTTTTCCGGAATGGAATTCACCAGCCGGGAGATTCTCGCCGGAGATCTGGAGAGAATTCTCGGATTGAGCGAGAAATAACAGTTCAGCGACGAAAAAGGCTTGATGTAACTGTCGGAACAGAACGAATGCAGAATGATCCCTCTGCATCCCTTCCCGTGCCTCCTGATCGAATCCAGAACCATCTTGTCGCACCCTATGTTATGAACGGATGCGACGCGCCCGAAGCACGACGCCTCGCAAAGCTGCTCCTCGAACGATTCCATCTGTTCCTCCGGGAGACCGCGCCTGGAGTCCAGGCCGATCTCGCCCACGTTCGCTTCCGGCTCCCTTCCGAGACGGTCCGCCAGCATATCCCTCACATCCGCATTCCATTCGGAACAGTACCAGGGATGGACCCCGTACGACACGGACGCGCGCGGATCTCCGGAAACGGCCCATTCCCCCGGGACCGAAGTGCACTTGACGAACGATTTCAATTCCCCGAAGTCGGAATAACCGTTCCCGGGTCCGCTGTGAAGGTGGGCATCGGCGAGTTCCATGAAGTCTCCATCACGCCGGAACGATATGATTCTGTCGTTTTGCAAGAAGCCGACCGAAACATTTTTAATTTAATTGCAGTCTGAAAAACGGATAACATGGCCGCAGTCAGACTCGGAAAAAATCATCTGAGATGGTGCAAAGGTTGCAACCTTCCTGTTCTGGAATCAAAAGAATGTCCGGTCTGCGGATCCGTGACCGAAGAGACTGTCCTGACTCCCCCCGGGGACGCCAGACCCGCGTTCCCGCACGACATCGATCTCATCAGAAGCGTGCTGGATTCCGGTTACGGGGAGGGCACGGGAAAAGCGGTCATACCCGACGGGCACGCGGTGATTCTGAACAAAGCTCCCGGACTCGACCGCATGGACGAAGTGATAATCGACGGAACCGTGATCGCGACCATGAGGTACGACATCGGCTCCGGATGGAAATTCGTATCCCGCATGCAGGGGGCCTACAGAATAGGGAAAGCCTGCACCAAAGGATACGTAGTCTGCGATCCCAGCGCCGTTCCGTTCGTTCAGGAGAGCAAAAACCTGATGGCCCCCGGAGTAATCAACGCCGACCCCGGCATAAAAGCCGGAGACGAGATCATCATCGTTACGGAAGACAGAAAAGTCATCGCGGCCGGCACCGCCCGCATGGACGGCCCCGAAATGGTTTCCGCGGACAAGGGAATGGCCGTGAGAACCAGATGGTACAGGCCGGAAACCCCGGTCGGACCCGGGAAACCCCGCTCCTGGGACGAGATAGCGGAAGCCAACAGAAACGTCATAAAAAGACGCGTCGACGAGGCCGTGTCTTTCATAAACAAAACCGTATCCGAAACGAAACTTCCCGCCATAGTCTCATTCTCCGGAGGAAAGGACAGCCTGGCCACGCTGCTGCTGACCCTGGACGCCGGACTGAAGCTGCCGGTGCTCTTCGTCGATACCGGCCTGGAGTTCACGGAAACTGTCGAACATGTGCATGACGTCTGCGCGAGGCACGGACTTGAACTTAAGGAAGAAAAGGCGCCCACCGACGCGTTCTTCGGAAATCTCGTATACTTCGGGCCTCCCGCTAAAGATTTCCGCTGGTGCTGCAAAACCAACAAACTCGGGCCCACCGTCGGAGCGATCACCAAAAACTACCCGGACGGAGTGCTTTCATTCATCGGACAGAGAAAATACGAATCGGAAGCGAGGAACTCCAAACCCCGCGTCTGGAAGAATCCGTGGACTCCGGGACAGACCGGAGCTTCGCCGATCCAGAGCTGGAGCGCCATGCACGTCTGGCTGTATATTTTCCTTAAAAAAGAGCCGTTCAACGTATGGTACACCAGGGGACTGGACAGAATAGGCTGCTTCCTGTGCCCCGCATCCGATCTGTCCGAGTTCGAGATCGTTTCCGGCGGAAGCTCCAGATGGAAGCAGTGGGACGATTATCTTACTGACTACATGAACGAACGCGGCCTGCCCCCCGAATGGAAGCAGTATGCCCTCTGGAGATGGAAGGACGCCCCGAAATCCATAAGGGAGGAAGTGCAGAGAGTCTCCGGAAAAGAAGTGTCGGAACTCACCCGTCAGACGAAGAGCCCGGAAACGGGCCCTCTGACGATAAAAGTCCAGGAAGGGTATTCTCCCTGCGTAATAGGATACAGCGTGGAGGCGGCCCTCTCCAGACCCGTGGATCTGAAAAAAATCAAACCCTTCTGCCATGCGCTCGGATGGATCGTCGAGGAGGATCCGGACGGAGAGTTCGTAACGGCGGATTACACCACGATTTACCGCGAGGGCTCGATAATCTGCAAAGCGAACATAAAATACGACGCTTCAGCGCATATGGACGAAACCTTCCAGGTGATCATGCGCGCGGAGCAGTGCGTGGGATGCGGGCTGTGCGCGGCCAGATGCAGCACCGGAGCGCTGTACATGGAAAACGGAAAAGTCCATATCAGGGAAGATGAATGCATATACTGTAAGGATTGCTTCGGTCCGTGTCCTTCAGTTAACTTTTCGAAAGGCTCCGAAGAGTTCGATCAATGAGGTATAAAATGTTCGAATTTGAGATAGATCCCGATGATCTTGAAGTCGTCATGGAGAAAGATCCGGCCGTTATAGACGAGGAAGACGCCAGAATGTACCATACCGGGCTGCATGCGGTCTCGTACTACAGGATAAGCCACGAGCTCTGGATCCAGGGAAGGAAAAAAGAAGCCAGAGAGATCAACTACAAAGCGCACCAGCTCACCGGATGCGATATCCACCCCGGGGCCCAGATAGGAAAGAGGTTCTTCGTCGATCATGCTACGGGCGTCGTTGTCGGAGAGACCGCAATCATAGGCGACGACGTCTCTTTATATCAGGGCGTTACCCTCGGAGGAGTCTCCACCAGCAAGGGAAAAAGGCATCCCACGCTCGGAAACAATATAGTCGTCGGATGCAACGCATCGGTGCTCGGGGATATCCGCATAGGAAACAACGTCAGGATAGGCGCCGGTTCCGTTGTAGTCAAAGACGTTCCGGACGACTGCACGGTTGTGGGTATTCCGGGCAGGATCGTCAGCCGCGCGGGGATAAAAACCGAATCCTCCTGCCTCATGCACAACGATCTTCCCGATCCGGTAAAAGACCGCATAACGGCGATGGAAAAAACCATAGAAGAACTGAAGAGGCGTCTGGACGAGCTCTCTGAAAAGTGATTGAAAAAGTTAGATCCGGCGGCGGCTGTTTCCGCCGGTCCGGATCAGGACATAAGGCCTACGCCTTTGAGTTCGTTGGCTATTTTATCTACGGCGCGGTCCACGTCTTCGGGAACCTTCGCTCCGGTGCAGACCATCTTTCCGGATCCGAAGAGCAGAACGACGACTTTGGGATCGTCGAGCCTGTAAACCAGACCGGGGAACTGCTCGGGCTCGTATTCGACTTTTTCAAGACCGAGGGTGATGGCGACGGTGTTCAGGTTGATCTCCTGCTCCAGATCCGAAGACGCGACGATGTTCTGGACTTCGATTTTGGGTTCGATCGTGATTTTGATGTCGGCTTTCTCAAGATCTTTGGCGACCTTGCTGATGGCTATTTTGACATCCTCGCGGCACTTCGCGCCGGTGCACACGACTTTGCCGCTCCTGAAAATCAATGTTGCCGTTTTGGGTTCGTGAAGCCTGTAGACCAGACCGGGGAACTGCTGCGGATTGTACTCGGCTCCGGTAAGGGCGCTTTGGATTTTGTTGAGATCGAGCTCCTGTCCGAGATACGTGGAAGCAACGACGTTCTCAATATTCTTCTTAGCCAATATAACACCGTGCTGGGCTATTTATATACTATTTATAAACATTTCCTTTAAAGAGACAAAAAATCATGATTCCATGCAATAACCGCACGATTGCGGGAACGCCGATCTCCGCAAGCGAAACAGAAAGAATGGGGGTCGGGAGAGGGAATCGAACCCCCGTATGCGGATCTGCAGTCCGCCACATAGCCTCTGTGTTATCCCGACGCCAGATAGCCCATACAAATATGGTATAAAAAAATATTGGATTAAAAAATCCCCGTTCAGACGGCCGGAAGAAACCGGAGAGCGGCGAAATGTCTGAATTACTCTCCCGGCGGAAACTTTTCCCGGACGGAAACGGATTCCGGAGGATGCGGGCGTCCCGTTTATTATAAATTCCGATTGCGGATCGAGGTGCATGCACTGCAAGGACGTATCCTTACACGATGTGGATTTCCCTCTGACGGAGGAATCCGTAAAACGCCTCATGGAAGGCTGGGTCGCATACGTCCGCACCGAATTTCTCGTCCTGAAGTACCGGGACGAGTATGCAGTCGTGGAGCTCCACAAGAAGGACGGCAGAGAACTCTTCAGGAAACTGAAGTCGTTCGACATCGTCTCCCTGCCGGAGGACACGGTTTTTTACGAGGATCCCGAACTGGACGTGCTGAACACCCCTGCGCTGGCCAGACTCCAGAGCAGATTCCCGGGAAAAACGGTCGTGATGAGGGGAATGTTCTCCCACATCAATTTCATAAAGGATCTAAAACCGGTGAAACTGATCGTCGTCGACAACGTTCCCCCCTCCCCCGCGAAGCTGGGAGTCCTGGTAGATACCGCTCTGGCTTCCGGTTTCATAGATCATCCCATTATAAAAGAAGAGAGAATCATAGATATGGCCGATAAAGTCCCGGAAGTAGAGACCGAAGCCGTGATGTTTCCGTGCAGAGTATCGAACCTCTCCGCGGAGAAACCGTTTTTCTTCCTGGACGATTCTCCCGAAGTGGATAAAGAGGTGACTCTTATCGGATGCCACCTCTCCAAAAGAATTTACACCGCTCTGTACGGAAAAGACGTTCCTTTCATAAACGTCTGCCCCGCGGATTACGTCAATCCTGAGGAAAAGACAATAGTCAAATGCTGCAAAGTCAAAAACGGACACGAGATCGACGGAAACACCGTCCGGGTGCCGTGGGGGGCCACGGTTCCGGAGGTGGTGGACGCGATCAACGATCTGTTCTCATCTCATCGATATCAGACGGCCGCACGCGTCCCTTTTCGATTTTCCGAATTCGGAGAGCTCCGATATCTGCTGTTTCGTGAAGACCGGACCGTCTTTGCACACGCGCATATCGTCCATCACGCAGCAGCCGCATACTCCGGCCCCGCATTTCATATATCTTTCCAGAGAGAGCTGGCATTCGAGACCCAGCTCCTCGCACGCTTTATAGGTGAAATAAAGCATCACCTCCGGCCCGCAGGCAATTATGCAGTCGTAATGCTTCGCGGAAACCATTTCCTTCATGAGCTGAACCGCGTTCCCGCGGAATCCCGCGCTTCCGTCGTCGGTAGCTATGCGCAGATTCTTCGAGTATCTGGACGCGATATCGTTCATTATGATGTCCTTTTCGGAGCGGGCCGCGATGATCATATCCGAGCCCGTCTGCACCGTTGCGGAGATAACCGCTGCCGTGCCGACTCCTCCGCCGATTATCAGCATCTCCCCGCGGGAGAGATCGAATCCGTTTCCGTAAGGACCTCTGATCCTCATCCGGTCGCCCGCGGAAAGCGTATGGAGAGCGTTGGTGGCTTCCCCTATCGCCTTCACGGTGATGCTTTTGGTTCTCCCGTTTATTCCGGAGACGGACATGGGAATCTCGTCGATTCCTGGAACCCAGACCATTACGAACTGGCCGGGCCTGACTTCGGCATCCCACCCGAACGCCAGCGTTCTGGTGTCGTACGACTCTTGGATTACCTTTTCGATTGTGACGGTATAATCATTCATGCGCGGCACCTGCCATCGATTTGACGGATCCGTATCCGTATTCGTCCATGAAGCGCTCCAGCCCCTCGTTTATCTTTCCGAATACTCCGGTCCCTTCGGAGAGCACGGCGCTTCCGACCTGGAACGCCGACGCTCCGGCCATGATATACTCGGCGGCGTCTCTCCACCCGTATATCCCGCCTACGCCGACGATGGGAATGTCCAGCACTGATTTCAGATCATAAACGGCCCTGACTCCCACCGGTTTTATCGCTTTTCCGGAGAGCCCTCCGAATTTGTTGCTGAGAACCGGTCTGGCGAACTCCGGAGAGATGATCATAGCCTTCAGAGTATTGATGGCGACGACGGCGTCCCCGCCGGCATCCTGGACGGCTCTGCCTATGTCGGCCAGTATGTGGGTGTTCGGAGTCAGTTTCGCCCATACCGGGATGCTGACGGAAGATTTCACAGCGGAGACTATGCTCTTTACGATAGCCGGATCGGTGCCTATCTCCATTCCGTATCCTTTGGCGTGGGGACAGGAAAGATTCAGCTCCACGGCGCACGCTCCGAAATCCTCCATTTTTCCGGCCAGAAAGGCGAATTCGTCAGGTTTGGCTCCATAAACCGAACCGATTATCTTTCCGTGCGCGGACGCCGTTCTCATCTCTTCTTCGAACAGCTCTATCCCAGGATTGGGAAGGCCCATAGCGTTGACCAGACCGCCGCAGACTTCCGAAAAACACGGATTTTTGTGCCCTTCGTTAGGCTCGCAGCCGATGGATTTGCTGACTGCGGCTCCCGCGCCCTCTTTTATCATGCGGATCATGGACGGACCGGTCTCGTCCATAATCCCCGATGCGACCATTCCTGGTTTTTCAAGGGCCAGGGCCCCGATTTCAGTTCTCAGAGACGCCATGCTTCCGCCTTAATGCTTCGGAATAGTTAAACAATAGGTCTGCAGCCGCAGGCAACCGGAAACGCGGCGGGCCAGTATTATTATATTTGACTGCATCAGGCGGTTATGGATTTCGATACTCTCCGTATGGATTTTCCGACCGTCAGAAACGGCGCCGGAATCTATCTGGACAGCGCCTGCCAGGCCCTGAGGCCCGATTGCGTCATCAGAGCTATGGACGAGTATTACGGAGACTATCCGGCATGCGGAGGGCGCAGCGTGCACTCGATGGCATCCAGAGTATCCCTGGCGGTGGACGAGACCCGCGAGGCTCTGGCGTCCTTTTTCGGCACTGACGAGCCCGGCTGCTATGTGTTCACGAAAAACTGCACCGAGGGTCTCAACACCGCGGCGTTCGGACTCGGACTGAAGAAAGGAGATACCGTGATCACAACCGATTCCGAACATAATTCAAACCACATCCCCTGGCTGATCCTTCAGGAAAACGCCGGAATAAGAAGGAAATACTCCCGCTCGGCGGAAGACGGATCCTTCGATATGGAATTCTTCAAGGGACTGTTCGATTCCTCCGTCAGAGCGGTCTCCGTACAGCAGTCCAACAGCGTGACCGGGCAGACGCTTCCCGTCAGGGAGATCGCGGAGATCGCCCACGATCGCAATGCGGTCGTCATAATCGACGGCGCGCAGTCCGCTCCCCACATTCCCGTGGATCTCAAAAAAATCGATGCGGACATTTTCTGCTTCTCAGTCCACAAAATGCCGGGCCCGTCGGGAATGGGCGTCATGTACGGCAAAAAAGAAGTGCTGGAAAGTCTGAATCCCGTATTCGGCGGAGGAGGCACCGTAGGTCTGGTGACTTACGATTCTTTCACTCCCGCTCCCGTTCCAGACAGATTCGAGGCCGGCCTCCAGAACTACGCGGACATAATCGGAACGAAGGCTGCTCTGGAGTATCTTTCCGGCATAGGCATGGATAATATCGGGAAACACGACTCGGAACTGATGCGCAGAATGATGGGAAATCTGGAAGACGTCCGTAATCTTCACATCCTCGGATCTTCGGTGCCGGAAAAGCACGGCAGCATACTCTCCTTCAACATAGACGGGCTCAAGCCCCACGACATAGCGATGATGGCTGACAGCATGAAGGGGATAATGATCCGCTCTGGAATGCACTGCAGCCATCCGTTTTACGTTTCCAGGCACATCGGGGGAAGCGCGAGGGCGTCGGTCTATCTTTACAATAATATCGCGGAGATAGACGCCTTCACGGATACGATACGCCATATCGCGGACGTGTTCGGGGAATGACCGGTTTCGCGACGGAAACGATCTCCCCGTAATCCAGTTCGAAATCCAGCCCGAATCTGGTCCCCTTCGTCACCGAATGATCTTTGTATTTCAGCGTAACCGTATGAGATTTCACTTCCAGAGCGTGCTCCGGGGAAGGCAGTATGCGGGATCCGTCCAGAGAAAGCTTCTGGGTTTTGGAGTCCCAGAATGAGTCGAGCATCTCCGCTATATCTTCGGCGAGATATTCGTTCATATCGCTTTCCGTTTGCTCTTTGTATATATCCATGAAACCAGACGCCGAAACGAGGAGGATTACCCCGCATATGCACAGGATGATCCTGGAGATGGCGAACTCGATCATCCGGCCACCCCCACGATCAGTTTATGGTTTACCGATGTGCACGCGAACGTGACATCGGTGCTGCCGGCAATATCCGTTATTTCATCCGATAGCTGTACGGGAGCCCTGTCCAGATAGACCGTTTTCTTCAGGTTTCCGTTGCAGTACAGACGTATGGAGTACGCATCCGAGCCCGTTCCTCCTAAAGATATCCAGTCTTTGGGGCCCAGGTCTACGTGTATGGTCTCCGTCGATCCCGATCCGGAACGGAATACTCTGTAGATGCAGTCTTCGACGGCGGCGCACTCGTAATCCGCGGCGCTGTCGGAGGACTGCTCCTCCACCATCGACACCATCCCGGCTATCATCGGCAGCATCAGGCCGATCAGCAGGAATGACACCGTCAGTTTCAGCGGCATTCCTATCATGATCTTACCTTCAGGAATAGTTGATCACGGCGAACTCCGTACTGCAGTGTTCTCCGTAGCCTGTTTTCATCACGTTGACGGTAACGGTGCCGAACGCTCCCCTGGGAGGCGTGACCACGAGGTCTTCAAGAGTGGCGATTCCGTTTTCGTCCGTATATCCTATCGGTTTTCCGCCGTCGGAGGTTCTGATTCCGAGGCCGCTGAGATACACGGTGGCATCTTTGAGGGGGTTTCCGTCCTGGTCTCTCACGCGCACGCTGACGTCGTCAATCTTGCCCTCGGCGTCCGCGAGACCCTCGGCGGTTATTACTTCAACGTCCGAAATACTATGCGGGGTCTCGATCCCCGCCATCCATCCGCTGAGTATTCCGACAGCTGCCACAGCCACGATCATCATGATCATGAACTGCAGGGGCAGCCCTTCCACACTTCCTTTTTTGTCCATTCTGAGCTTATTGAGGTTCATATCGCTCGGAAGGGATGTTGTTTTGATATGATTTATATGGAATACTGTGCGCTAACGTTATCCTAAACGGATGTTAGAGAGGACCGTGTGCTTCGCGCCTCTTTCCGAGAGCTCGCTTTTCATGACGCAGATCCCGCCGCACCTGAATCTCGCGAATTCAGTATCCGAATACTTCTCGAGAAAAGGCTTCAGCTGCACGGGTTCCCTGCATCTCGCGATGGTGATATGCCCTTTGAAGGGTTTCTCGTCCATGCTGAATCCCTTCAGCTCCGAGGTTATGCGCTCCGAAAGCCCGGAGAGAACGTCTTCCGGCCGCACCCCTATCCAGACCACGCGGGGATTGCGGGCATTGGGAAAGACTCCGGCCCCCTTCAGCACGATTTCGAAAAGCTCCGTTCCGCGCACGGCCCTCCGGCAGGCCGAAACTACGTCGTCCAGACGTCTCTCGTCGGTATCCCCGAGAAATCTCAGGGTGATGTGAAGCTGTCCGGCGGGAACGGTCCTGATTCCGTAAACGGTTCTGAGCTCCCTGAGAACAGGCTCCAGGGGCCCGGGATCGGGAACCGGGACGGAGATGAAAAGACGGAGATCCATCAGGAATCCTCGTTCATGCTGATGATCAGATACGTGCCCAGCCCCATGCATCCTTCCACGATGCGCTTGTACGCTTCGTCCAGATCTCTGTTGTTTCTGATAACGGGGATCTCGTCTCCTCCGGCGTAGTCTCCGAGAAGCCCGATTACCGGTCCGGATATCCCTTTCGCTTTGATCGCTCTCACGTCGTCGCTGTCCATGCCCAGTATGTAATCGTAGTCCCTGAAATCGGAATCCGCGAGCAGGCGCGCCCTCTTGGAAGAGCAGTCCATCTTCTGGATTCTGATGTTCTTTTCCGCTTCGGGATGCACCTTCTCCCCGACGTGCTCCGGGCTCCATGCGCAGGAATCGCATTCGACGATCCCGGTAAGGCTGGCAGCCGCCAGAAGATCCCTGAAAGTGTACTCCGCGATCGGACTCCGGCAGATGTTGCTTTTGCTTACGAACAGAACTCTTTTTTCAGCCATAACGGTGGAACTGCTTACGCGCTAATCAGCGTTTCGCCGTCTGATTTTAATAAAGGTATTCCGTTTCAGCCCTATGGACGGAAAATTACCGGCTCAGGACCGCGCGGTCAACAAACTGCCTCTGGTAGCGATTCTCGCTCTGGCGGCCGTCGGTTTCGCGATGGTCTTCGTCTTCTGAAAAAAATAGACGGGGGGTTTCCCCCTCGTTAATCACTGTTTCTGTTCCGCTCTTCTCATCTGGTTGAGAGCGCGCTTGGATGCCTGGTTCCCGGCGGAGGCCGCCTTGTTGAACCATTTCCTCGCTTCGGCCGGATCCTTCTCGGTGCCGACTCCGTCGCTGTAACAGCGCCCTATGATGAACATCGCGTCGGGATCGCCGTTGTTAGCCGCGCGGAGATAGGATTCGAAGGGCGACTCCTCGACGATCTCCATCTTCGTTCCGGTCATCTGCTCGACGATCTGCCTCGAAAGGATATGCCCCTGCTTCGCCGCTTTCGTGAACATGTCAAGCGCTTTAGCCTCGTCCTTAGCGGTTCCGACGCCGTTGATGTAACAGTATCCGGCGTAGTACTGGCACAGAACGTTGTCGCTCTCCGCCCCCTTGCAGAACCATTCGAAAGCCTTTTTGTCGTTCTTTTCGACGCCGGTGCCTTCGAAATAAGAGTAGGCGACGTGATACTGGGATTTTCCGAATCCTTTCTCAGCCAGTTTCTCGTGGAGCTTGAACGCTTTCCCGACGTCCTTCCTGACACCTTTGCCTCTGGAATACGCCTCCGCGACGGAGAACTGGGCTTTCATGTAGTCGTCTTCGGCGGCTTTGGACAGCCATTCGAAAGAACGCTCGTCGTCCTTTTTCACTCCGCTTCCCAGAGTGTAGAACGTTCCCACGTTGTAGCAGGCGACGGTGTTTCCGTGGCATGCGGACATCAGATAATATCTGAAAGCGGATTTGTTGTCTTTCCTGACCCCGGTGCCGTTGGCGTAGTTGTCTCCGGTGATCAGCTGGGCATACGCATTTCCCATGTCGGCGGAGCGCCTGAAATTCTCGGCGGACTCCTGGAGGTTCTTGGGAACCAGTTTTCCTTTTAAGTACAGCTGGCCCAGCATGTTCATGGAATCCGTCTGCCCGAGCCTGGACGCTATGTCGAGAAGTTTTAACCCTGTCTCCTTGTTCTTGTCGACGCCGATCCCGCCCATATAGCATCTGGCGAGACCGTATATTCCGTCGCGGGAGTTTCTCATAGCCGCCGCGGTGAACCACGAATAGGCGAATTTGCCGTCTTTATGGGTGCCGATTCCGTCTATATAGCACCTTCCGAGACCGTACATTCCGTCTACCGATCCCTTATCGACCATCTGATCGTAAATTTCGAAAACTTTCTCCGGATCGCGTTTCACTCCGATCCCGTTTTCGTAACAGTCGGCCAGAAC
>JAEEKU010000062.1 GCA_016282555.1 Methanomassiliicoccaceae archaeon | reverse complement strand
GACGCATCCGGTCTCCTGAATGCATCCAGCTCGGGAATGTTTATCCTTATAATCATATTAAAATTAGCGATATCCCGCGGATGCCAGCAGCTGTCCGGACCGGCTAATCTCCTGAAATCCCGGCTCGCCGTCCTCTTACCGCGTTATAGTCAAATATATTTTGAATTCTTATGCGTATTTACGCACTACAATTCAATATATATTGAACAGCGGCATCCCGTATCCCGCCGGTTCTGTCAAGTTTTGCCGGAGTCCTCCTGAAGGACGATTATTCCGGTTCTTTTTCCGATCGTTTGGCAGGAAATGTTTCACGCAGTCCGTGCCGTCACAAGTATAATAATCCGTTCCCGCGATAATAACAAACGGAGTGTTTCCGATGGACAAAGAAGAAATTTTGCTGAAAAATTATGGCATTTTATCAAAAAACATCATGAAAAACAGAAACGCCGTGGAATCCGCCATCACGCAGCTGATGGAGATCAATCCCGAAACCGGACTGGAAGTCTGGGAAAAGAGCATAAAGGATAACCTGCAGGAGATAACGGACGAGATGGACGGCGAGGAATTCTCCTACGACGGCGTAGGATACTTCCTGGTACCTGCTATGGAAAACAACCTTCTCAAGATCGAAAGCTTCGGACAGGTGGCAGAGAAGTTCGCCTGCAACGATTTCCTTACGGACGTCCTTTTCAGGAAATCTCCGGTCGGCGAATACTCCGGCGCGGAATACGTCATCGGCTACCTGATAAGAACCGGCAAGCTGGACGGAGCCGCGAAGATACTTTCGGCGCTGTACGAAAACGAGAAGTTCGAATACTATTCTTCTCTGTGGGAGCAGATAATCGGCAGTTTCGAATACGGAGAATCGTACTGCCCGACCTTTTTCGCCACCGGAGAGGCTGAGATTACGGACGAGATGAAGGACTTCTGCGTATCATGGATAGAAAAAATAGAGGATGAGGAACAGCAGGCCGCCGCCATGACGTACGTGATGAAACTGTTCTGAAGGATTGATACTCTCGTCAAATGGCAGGGTCGTCCGGAATCTGCGGATCCCCGCCTTCTTTATACACATTGCCCGGAGTTCTGCGTGAAACCGGACAGCCCCGGTTCCCGGATCCGCGGAAATCTCAATCGAAATGCTTCAGAGCCTCGGCGGCGCCCTTGTATCCCTGCGCTGCGGACCTCTCGAGCCATTTCTTTGCCGTTTCCGCCGATTGTTTAACGCCTTCCCCGTTTGCATACATGTATCCCAGACAATACTGGGAGAACGCGTCGCCCTGCATTGCGGCCATGGCGAACCATTCCGCCGCGCTCTCGTACGACTGCTCCGCGCCTTTGCCCTTGTAATAAGCGAATCCTACGATGTTCTGAGCATTGGCGTCGCCCTGCATTGCGGCCATTTTGTACCATCTGAACGCCTCTGCATCGGATTGCGGCACCCCGTTTCCTTCCGCGTACATCATGCCGAGGTTGAACTGCGCATCCGGAATGCCCTGTTCCGCCGCCATTCTGTACCATTTCACGGCCTCGGCGGATGACTGCCGGACCCCCGTCCCGTCGGCATACATGTTTCCCAGATTGTACTGGGCGACCGCGTATCCGTTTCCGGCGGCTTCGGAATACCATCTGACGGCTTCGCTATAAGACTGGGGCACCCCCGTACCGCTCTCGTACATGACGCCGATGTTGTACTGGGCGACCGCGTGGCCCCGGCTTGCGGCTTTCCTGTACCATTCCAGGGCTTCTGGTATCGATCTCTCCACGCCTTTCCCGCTCCTGTACATAAGACCGAGAGCGAACTGGGAGGCGGGATGTCCCCTCTCCGCACCCTTCCTGAACAGATCCAGCGCGTCCTCGTCTGATTGTGGGGTTCCGATTCCGAGAACGTGCATAAGGCCGAGAACTGCCATGGCGTCCGGATCTCCCGATTCGCTGCGGGCCGAGAGCCAGCAGAACGCCTCGCGATCGTCCCGGAACTCCGGCATCCCCTTATCCAGCAGGTCAAAGTAAAGCCCGGCGATGCCGGAATACGCCCTGTTCTCCCTGCACCATGCGGCAATCGACGGCTCCTCCCTGACGCCGTTATCATCCATGGGCCGGACAGGCGCTGCAGACGGATAAAAACTGGCATTGCAACCCGGTACCGGACTCCGTATTGCAGCAGATGCAAAGCCGCGTCTTGCAAGCGGCGGATTCGTAGCGGGTAATTTTTCGCATTCGGTAAACATACTTGCACTGAAGAGAAATAAATATCGGATAATGCATCCAACTGATATGCCCGGCCGTATTCTTGCACATGTATGGAACAATCACAAAGCTGTAATGGACAGAATCTCCGGAGATCTCCGCTGCGATGTCCGCGTGCTCTGCCCCACCATAATGCAGAACGAAAACATTTCAGCGGAAGAGATGCGCGATCTCATCCGGCAGTATGATGCGGTTCTCATATGCTGGCAGAATAAGAGTTTCTTCGAACAGGTTTTCTCCGGCCTCGAAACGGATTCCAAAATAATATCCATCGGCAGCGATCCGGCGGTCTGGACGAAATCCAATGTCGACATGAAGATCGTATCCGGATGCTACGAGTACATGATCAGGGGAGGAGACGAGAACTTCAGAAGAATGTTCGATTTCATCGACGCTTCGCTCATGGGAGGAAACGAGGAGATAAAACCTCCCGTCGAGGTTCCCTGGCAGGCTATCGTCGGGTTCAGAGACGGGGAGCTGTTCCAGGACCCGGAGGAATACATCGGCAGATACGGGCTGGATCGCGGCAAGCCTTTCATCGGGATAGTATCATCGAGGGCGCATTACACCATGGACGGCCTTTCCGCGGAGAAGGAGATGTGCAGACTCGCCCTGGAATACGGAATGAATCCTGTTCTCATCTATACCATGTACCGGCCGGAAAGGGAACAGAAAGTTCTCTCGCCTCCGGACTGCATCAGACAGTACATGTATTCCGGCGGAAAGCCTCTGATATCCGCTCTCGTCAAGCTCTCCATAGCCGGTTTCAGCGAAGATTTCCTTAAAGAACTGGGAGTTCCCGTGTTCGCGCCGGTCATGATGTCCAGAATGTCCGTCCGCGAGTGGAGGGAATCGTCCGGCCTCACTACCGACGTCGCATGGAAGATAATCCTTCCCGAAACGGAGGGCGCGATCGAGCCGATCCCCATAGGTTCCGAAATGGACTGGGAGCCCAGAAACGACAAGAAGAGAGTGCTCATAGAGGAAAGATGCAGAAAGGTCCTCCGCAGGATAAAAAAGACGATAGATCTTCAGAAAACTCCCTGCAAAGACAAGAAAGTGCTGATTTTCCTCAACAACTTCCCCTGCCACGGAGCCGAAGCCAACATAGGGAACGCCGGAGGCCTGAACGCTCTGGAGAGCACCGCCCGCATCCTTCAGCGCCTGAAATCCGAAGGGTACTCCGTAACCGCGCCGGCGGACGGAAAAGAGCTCCGCGACATGATTCTCGAAAAGAAAGCCATGAACGAGTTCAGATGGACCACCGTGCAGGAGATCAAAAGATGCGGCGGAACCCTTTACGAGATGGAGACGGAAGAATACGAAGAGTATCTGAAAACCCTCCCGGAGGGAATCCCGGAAGACATCAGACGCACCTGGGGAGAGCCTCCGGGAGAAAGCATGGTTCTGGACGACAAAATATTAATCTCCGGGATCAGGCTGGGAAACGCCGTCGTCGCGCTGGAGCCCAAGAGAGGCTGCTACGGGCCGAAATGCGACGGAAAGGTCTGCAGGATTCTCCAGGACCCGGAGTGCGCACCTACCCACCAGTTCATGGCGGAGATGCATTATTTCAACGACATCTGGAAAGCGGACATCATGATCCACGTGGGATCCCACGGATGCATGGAGTTCCTTCCCGGGAAGGGGGCCGGACTGTCGGAGAGATGCTATCCGGACATATGCATGGGCGATACCCCCCACATCTACATCTACACCACCGACAACCCCTCCGAGGGGCTGATCGCCAAACGCAGATCCTATGCGACGATAATAAGCCACATGCAGAATCCGGTGAAGGACGTGGAGCTGTACGGGGATCTGGCCGAAATGGATTCCCTCCTCAGGGAGTACCAGACGGCGAAAGACGATCCGTCCAGATGCGAATCCCTCAGAAACGCCATGATAGAAAAATTCAATTCCGTCAGCATAAACCGCCGGCTGAAAGAGGATTCTTCCATAGAAGAGTGCGTAAGGGCGGTCAGCCTTTTCCTGTCCGGAATCCGCAGCTCTCAGACCACCAGAGGTCTCCACGTGTTCGGAGACATCCCCGCGGGAGACGAACGGGCGGAGATGATCTATTCCATAATGAAATACTGCGATTCGGAGGATTCTCTGATGTCCCTGATCGCAAAGAAAAAAGGATACGATATCGAAGAGCTCTTTTCGATGCAGCCTTACGACGAAATAGACGGAAAAACTGCGGACGACATACTCGCTGAAATCCGTTCCGAGACTCTCGGCTACATCTCGGACGTGTTCTCCGGAAAGGATACGACGGATTACGGCTCCAAAAAAGAGCTTATCAGAGAAATTTCCAATAGGATCGCGGATTCCGACGAGATGGGATCGCTTATCGCCTGCATGTCCGGAAAATTCATTCCCCCCAGCCCCTCCGGGTTCATCACCCGCGGAAGGTACGACGTCCTCCCCACGGGAAGAAACTTCTACTCCTCGGATCCCAGATCCGTGCCGACCAGATCCGCCTGGGAGACCGGTGTGAAGCTGGCGGAGGCGACCCTTAAAAGATATCAGGAAGAGGAGGGGCGCCTTCCGGAAACCATCGGATTCAACTGGACTTTCACCGATCTCATCGTGTGCGGGGGAGAGACCATGTCCCAGATGATGTACCTTCTCGGAGCCGAACCGGTGAGGGAGAAGGACGGAACCGTCAGAACGTTCAGGATCCTCTCCCTGGAAGAGCTGGGGAGGCCCCGCATAGACATGACCGTGAACGTCTCTACGATGCTCGTGGACAACATGCCCGGGCCGATGGATTATTTCGATTCCGTAATGGAGAAGATAATGGATCTGGACGAGGGGCCGGACTGCAACTACCCGCGGAAACACATGCTGGAATCGGTTTCTGAGGGAATAGAAGACGAGGAGGCGAGGACCCGCATGTTCGGAAACGGGCCCGGATGCGGAAGCGGAGGATTGTACCTCGCTATTCTGGCCAGCGCCTGGAAGGACGAGAAGGATCTCACCGACTACTACCTCAGCTGCAAAGGATACGGATACGGCGGAAAAAGGAAAGGAAAACCGATGCTCAGGCAGTTCGCCGGGATGTTGTCCAGAAACGACATCACTTTCGACAAGGTCCATTCCGATTCCGTGGACATCCTCTCCAGCGGACGCTACAGCGGAGTCGGGGGGATGGTGGCGGCGGCCAGATTCCTCTCCGGAAAAGAGATCAGAACCTATTACGGCGACACCAGCAACCCACTTAAAATCCCGGTGAGATCGTTTTCGGAGGAGGTCGAGAGGGTGATGAACACCAAAGTTCTCAACCCCCAGTGGATCAACGCCATGAAGGAAGCCGGATACAACGGAGCCTCCGAAATGACGAAGAGAATCACCAGAATATACGGCTGGCAGTGCGCCACCAGAGACGTCGACGGCAGAGTCTTCGACGGAATAACCGATAAGTACGTCAGGGACGAGGAGAACTACAAGTTCCTCAGAGAGAACAACATCTACGCCGCAGGAGAGCTGGTAAGACGCCTGCTGGAAGCCTCCGAGAGAAAGCTGTGGGACGCCAGCGAAGAGGATCTGAAGCTTCTCCAGGACCGCTTCCTGGAGCTGGAAGCCGATCTGGAGTCCGCCGCCGGAGAGGGAGAGTACCAGGGCGGAAGCATCGACGTGTACAGATACGACAGCCTTCCGGAGTGGGAAGCCGAGATGAAGAAGGCCGGGGATATCTCGGCTATGTTCAGAGACAGGATCGGAAAAGAAAAATCATGAGACGGAGCGGCGTTTCCTGACCGATTCGGTTATCGAGGAAACGCCGTGATCGTTCCATTTCACGTCCTCTCTGCTGTAAATATCCACGCTTCCCCCCTGGAACTCGCCCTCTCCCGCCCTCTCCTCGAGCATGGATTCAATTTCGAGGTAGTAGTCCTGAAGGACCTTCAGCGTATCCCCGCCGGGGTTCCATAATCCTCTCGAATAAGCTTCGAGGAGCCGCCGGGACATCTCCTCCATGGCGTACGGATTGTTCTCCTCGAAGAATCTCCTCATTTCGCCGTCTTTAATGAATGTGTTCACGGCCTCGTCGAACAGCCAGTCGTCGGCTTCGTGAGTCGTCGCCTGCCATCCGAACAGCCTGACGACGCGTTTGGATATGTCATTGGCGCCTTTGTATCCGTGCTCCTTCATGGCCTCTATCCACTGGGGATTGAGGGTTCTGATCCTCATGACGCGGCGGAACTCCTCCGCCAGGGTGCCGACGGACAGATCCCTGGGATCTCTGGTATCGCCGTAATACGTTTTCACGTCCTTTCCCGACAGATACCTTGCGGCCGAGGCCATTCCGCCTATGTTGCTGAAATGGCAGCTGCACGAAAGGATGTCTCCCTCGTCGGATGCCGTCCTGTCGAATACGATATCGGTTTCGGAAAGAACTCTGGCGAACTGCCCGAACATCGGCTTCCCGTTCCGCCCGCCGCCGTACCCGTGGCCTTTGGTCTTTACGAACACGTCGGCAAGATCCTTATCGTCCTTCCACGCGCCCGCGAACACGGCCAGATTCACGCCCGAGGTGTACGTCCCCGGAGGAGCGCCGAACAGACGCGCGGAAGCGTCCTGCCAGGACATGCCTTCGCTGATCGATCTGAGCGTATGCAGACGGACGTAATTGTCCTCCTCGTCCAGCGCCGCGACGGCCGCGATCGCCCTGTCCATGAGATCTATCGACGACAGCATGTTGTCCCGGAGGATGCAGGAAACGTTGATCGCGACGTCGATTCTCGGACGGCCCAGCTCCTCTCTTTGGATTATTTCAAAATCGTGCACGCGGCCGTCCGGCTCCCATACCGGCATGGCTCCGATGAGATACATGAGCTCTGCCATGGTCTCCCCGCCGGTGGCTATCAGCTCCCCCATGGTCCAGAAGAATCCTATGCTCTCCGGGATCTTTCCGGTTTCCGCCAGATGCTTCTCTATGGTCGCTCTGGCCATTTTCACCCCGGTCTTCCAGGCGGTTCTGGTCGGAACGGAGTAAGGATCTATGGAATAGAAATTTCTGCCCGTAGGAAGGATATCGTATCTCCCGCGGGTGATAAAACCGGACGGCCCCGGTTCGGTAAACCCTCCGTCCAGAGCGTTCAGCAGAGAGCCGATCTCGTCCGAAGAGGATATCCTTTCCGCGATATCCAGTATCGTCTCCCTGTGCTTTTCCAGCTCCTTAAGGGAATCTCCGGGCTCCAGGCCGGCGTCGCGGACGGAATCTCCGGCGCTTTTCCCGGATAATACCGACCCGGTGAATATTTTCGCTTTCTCTCCGATCTCTTTTATCAGCTCTCCGAAGGATTTGCCAGTCTTCTCGTCAATTTCCCCCTGATTTCCGTACAAAACGGAAAGATCGTATCCGGCCAGTCCGGAAATCGTGTCCCTGAGGGAATCGTGCTCCTCCCCGTACCTGACTATGGAATACACCGCTTCCGTGAGATCTTCTCCGGAGGGCATCTTTCCGAAAATATGGAGACCTTTGTTGATCTGGGAATTATCCAGTCTGGAAAGCTGCTCGTGGCACAGCCTGACGCATTCTTTAAGCGGGGTGTTCTCGTCCATCCCGATGTCTGTAAACTTCGCTTCCGCGGCCTTCTCCAGAATCGATTTCCGCAGCTCTTCGGAGCGGACCGGATCGGCGGAAGCTGTCGCATACTCGTCCAGAAGCCCGTCCAGCTCCGCGTATACTCCGTAGAGTTTCACATCGGTCATCAGATTCTGCATATGATCAATGAGAGTGGCGTACGACCTGCGCTTGGCCACCAGGCCCTCCGAGGGATTGTCCGAGTTGTAGATGTAGAAGTGGGGCTTGCTGTTCATGCATATGTCCGGATAGCAGCTTTCGGACATTCCCGTCCCTTTCCCGGGAGTCCATTCCATGCTTCCGTGGGTCCCGGTGTGGATAACCGCGTCGGCCCCCCAGATATGCTCGAAGTAATGATATTCGGCCAGATACTGGTGGGTCGGAGGGCAGGCCGGATCGTGGAGTATTTTGCACACCTGTCCGTCGCATCTCGCTCCGGAGCACCCCCTTTTCGGCTGCACCGCGACGATGACGTTTCCGAAGCTGACTCCGGTGATCTGTATCTTCCCGTCCAGAACCATCGCCTTTCCGGGAGGCTCACCCCAGGTCCCGGCCACGTCCTCCTGGGCTTCGGGGGAAAAGGTTCTGAAATACCGGATGTACTCCTCCGCCGGCATCTCGTAAATCACGCCCCCGCGTTTCTTCATTTCCAGAGAAGTGGTCCATCTGAATTCGGAGAGGGCCTTGCTGTCCAGTATTCTGGTGATCAGATCTTTCCCGTTCTCCGGAGAATTTACGGAATATCCTTCCGCCTTCAGCCGTTTCAGGATGTCCGCCACAGACTCCAATGAATCCAGCCCCGCGGCGTTGCCGACGTTGGCTTCGACGCCGTAGCACGGGAAATTGTTGAGGAAAATCAGGATCTTCTTCTCGCCGCGGGGTTTTCTTCTCAAAGAGAGATCGTTAGCGATCCTCTGCGCGGCGCGCCTCATGCGCTCCGGTATGACCGCCCTCTCCGGATTCTCCTGTTCTCTGGATTCTCCGGCATCGGAGCCGATCACGAACGGCCCGATGATCCCCTCGAACTCCGGAAACGCGGCCTGCCAGGTGAGATCCGTAGTGAGACCGGAGGAGTCCCTCCATTCCTCCACGGTCATTCTGGCCATGACCACCGGCTGGTAGACGGGAACGTTCATCTCTTTCAGGATGCCGTCGTCCGGATCCGGCTCTTTGTCGTATTTGCTGTTCCCTATGAAAGCCGTGGAGAATTTCACGATCCCGTCGACGATTCTCCTGTCCCCGCTGAAAAAGAAATCCCTGATGCACTCGATATGGCTTCTCGTGCCGAGATCGCTGCGCTTGGAGAACATGCAGTAAATAAGCAGAGGATTCAAGCCGGCGCCGCGCAGTTCGGCGGCGAATTTTCTCTCCAGGGAGAGCCCGTCCATCATGAAAGCCGGTCTGGATCCTATTATCCCGACGAAAGGCCTGTCCGTATCGGATATTTTCGCTTTTATGTACTCCTCCGTCGTAAGATACAGCTCCCCGCTGTCCGGATCCACGACGGCTTCGTAGGGAAGTTCCTCCGGCGGAAGTATCTCTCCCGGCGCGCCCAGTATCTTCTTTTCGATGAAACCGAACATCCTGCGGAAATTCTCGTCCCCGCTGGCCTGCATATATTCGTAGCAGCGGTACGCGTCTTCGGGATCCACCGTGGTCATCCCCCTCGCGGAAGGATCGTTGGCGAGGCATACGATTCTGCATCCGGATCCCCGCAGCGCCCGCTCCAGTTTATCCATGAAGGGGGTGTTGTGCCTGTATATGACCGAAACGTCCGCGGATCTTATTCTTTCAGCCGTTCTGCCGATATCCTCCTTCCCGAGAACCTTCTCGTCCGCTATATCCAGCTCCGCATCGAGATCTTTCTGAATGCGCTTCAGTATGGGGATGTGGGACGCCCAGAGCAGCACGAATATTCTGGTCACGGGATCACTCGAACCAGGACATCGCCGATCTGATCGTTTCCGATATCGTCTCAGCGTTCAGATCTTCCAGCAGCAGGTACTCCGCGCCGATCATCCGGCTGAGAAGCAGGGCTTTGCCGAAGCGTATCAGCCCGACCTCTGTGTCGATAACTATGATCCTTATCCCGCTGTCCCTCAGAACTTCCGCCGTTTTCTCGATCTCCTCCGGAGAAGGCTTTCCTCCCTCCAGGCCGACGTTTCCTCTGCCGTCGGTCAGAACGACCATGACCGGTTCGCATCCCGCGTCCGCCTCTCTCTTCAGAACCTCGTAGCCGAGCACGAGACCTGACAGAAGAGGAGTGCGTCCGCCCGTGGGGAGCTCCTTAAGGCTCTTGTACGCGGTGAGGACGCTGCGGGTCATCGGAAGCACCAGCTCCGCCCCCTGATTCCTGAAAACCGCCATTCCGACCTCGTCTCTGCGGCGGTAAGCGTCGTTGAGCATCGAGAGAATCGCGCCTTTGACGGAGACCATCCGTTCATGAGCTCCGACGGAACCGGAGCCGTCCACCACGAAAAGGAGTCTGGTTCCCTTCATCTTCACGCGGATCTTTTCGCGGAGATCGTCTTTTTTGAGAACCACGGCGAGGTTTCCGTGCTCGCGTGACATCTGATACGGGGCCGCCGCGCGGATGCTGGCCGCCAGCGCCACATCGGTGACTTTTCCGGCGGGTATCCTGTCTCCGACGGTCCTCCCTGTGTTGTCATGAGATTCGGAGAGATCTCTCTTCCCGGTCTTCCTGCTGCGGCTGAATCTGCTCTCCGGAGGGATGAAATCGCGGACGTCGAACTCCTCCCCCACGGCGAACACCTTCTCCTCGGAGGATCCTTCGCCGTTGTCTTCCGTATCGGAATCGTCCAGGTCTTCCTGCTGCCGTTCCTGATTCTCGCTGCCGGAATCCGGGGGCTCGGATTCCTGCTCCGGCTCGTCTTTTTCCTCCTGCTGCTCCTCCTGCTTTTCCTGTTCCGGAGGAGATTCCGGTGGCATCTGCGGAGGCTCGCGCCGTCTGTGGCTCAGACATAGCCTGACTGCTTCCTTAAGCTCGTCCATGCCGGCGCGCTTCCTGCCGTGAAGAGCGGAGAGAGCGCAGGCGGCGTTGAGAACGGCTATATCCCCCCTGTGCCCTTCGACGAACATCTCCCCGCATATCTGGGAGATGAGATCCAGATAGCCGTCGTCGACTACTACCGTTAAAACGGACGCGTCAGAGATGCGATTCCTGATCTCCGCTTCGATGGCGGAGTATGCTGCCATAAATCCGGACGGATCGCGCTCGTATTCCAGATTATTGCGGATAATCTCTTTTCTTATACCCTCGTCCTCCGGAGACGAGGTTACGATGCACATATCGAACCTGTCGAGCATGTGGGGGCTGAGCCCGCCTTCCTCCGGATCCATGGTGCATATCAGCACGGAATCGCACGCGGAATCCACCGACACCCCGCCGATCTCCGCTTTGACGATGCCGTCGGAGACCGCGTTCAGCAGGGGCTGGAACACGTCCGCGGGGAGAAGATTGGCGTTGTCGGCGATCAAAATATTGCCGTCCGCCCTTCCGAGAACGGAGTCGGCGGTGACTTTTCTTCCGGTTTTTATCGCTTCCTCGATATCCACGGATCCGAAAAGCTGCTCGCGCGTGACGTTCTGCGGTATTTCTATAATCTTTTTATCCGGAGCGAATCCGGCGATGCTGCGGGCGGCCGCGCTTTTCCCGGTTCCGGGAGGCCCGGTTATGAGCAGGGTGCGGAGGTCCGGAGAGCACAGGAGACACATGAAGGCGTCCCGGATATCGTCCGTTCCGGACATCGAGGCCAGAGGCATGTAGGCTTTCATAATTCCGCCAGAGTGTCCTTTATCCACTGATCTAGGCCGCCGGCGTCCAGCGACGAGTCCTGGAACGGGTTCTTCCTCATACGGTGGGGCAGCACCAGTCTGGAAACGGCGGCCACGTCTTCCGGCCGGGTTTTGTCCCTGCCGTTCATCGCCGCGTAGGCGCACGCGGTCTTCACCAGAGTCAGATCGGATCTGTGGCCGTCCACTCCGAGATGCAGAGAGATTTTCACGGCCATGTCCATGGTCCTGTCGTCGGGGATTATATCTTTCACGGCGGAGCGGGCTGCTACTATCTTTTCGCGGAGCTCCGCGTTGCTTCCCTCGTATTCCCTGATGAAAGCGTCAGGATCTCTCTCGAAGGCGAGCCTCCTGCGGATGATCTCGGATCTTTTCTTCTCGTCCTGCTCTCCCCTGATGTCCACCATCAGCCCGAATCTGTCCAGAAGCTGCGGCCTCAGATCCCCTTCCTCCGGATTCATGGTTCCTATGAGAATGAATTTCGAGGGATGATAATAGGAGACGCCCTCTCTCTCGATGTAATTTACGCCCATGGCGGCCGCGTCGAGAAGAAGATCGACTATGTGATCGTCCAGAAGATTGACTTCGTCAACGTAGAGAATGTTTCCGTTGGCTTTAGCGAGAATCCCGGGTTCGAACTTCTTCTTTCCGGTCGTTATCGCGTGCTCTATATCCAGGGTCCCTGCGACTCTGTCCTCGGTGGAGCTCAGGGGAAGCTCGACCACGCTCATCGGAACGCTGGTCCTCGCGGCGGTTCCGGACGCGATCCTCTCCTGGCATTCCGGACATGCCGCATCCTTGTTCCCCCACGCGCAGCCGCAGGCGCATCCCTCGATAACGTCTCTGGACGGAAGGAGATCCGCCAGCGCGCGGACCGCGGTGGATTTCGCGGTTCCCTTTTCTCCCCTGATCAGCACTCCGCCGATCGCCGGATTGATAGTGTTCAGGATTAAAGCATCCTTCATCTCCTCCTGGCCCACGATGGCCGTAAACGGATAACAGACTCTCTTCATTCGATCCCGCCCTGATTGATCCCTCCGGTTTTTCCGGCGCGCGCCCAATCACTGTTGCAGGAATAAATATAGGTTATATAATCCAAATGGAAAGACAGATGCATATCCGTCATAAATAAGCGGATTTTATGCAAAAAATACCAGAAACGGAGGGTTCCCGCATCCCGGTCGAACAGCTCAAATACCGAATCGCTATGTCGAAAGCATGCAGTGTCCGATGTGCGGGAGTGATTCAGGTCTCAATCCTTTTTCGATTTGTCAGAGATGCGGCAACATCCTCCCCCGGGATGAAGAGTTCGCGGAAGCCATTGCTCCTTCAGACCCGGAAGGCCGGAAATTCCACATTCCGGATATGCCGGCCAGATTCTCTTAAACCCCCGTTCCGGCTCCGGCCGGCTTTTATTCCCCGAATCCTTTCAGTCCGCGGCCCCCCGCCCTGAGGAGCGCCCAGCAAGATACGAATACAGAGCAGCTTATCAGAAGCATCGCCGAGACTCCGTAAATGAAGAGATCCGGCGGGAAGGACGACGCTATCACCATTCCCGCGAAGGCGAACATGAACGTCGTGAAATTGAGAAGGGAAGAAACGGAGCCGTTGTCGCCGTCATGCTGCTCCATAAGGATCCCGAATCCGAACGAGCGGGCGGTTATCGTGACGGAGCAGCAGGGCACTATCGACAGAAGAAACAGCAGCCAGTGGAATCCGGCGAGGAAAGACATCATCCCCAAGCTCAGGAGCCCCATGGACAGTATGAAAACCAGCCTTCTCTAAGGAGATACCCTTCTGTGCTCTTCTATGCGCGCTATTACCAGCCCGGCGATGCACGCGGATGCCAGAACGAGGCTGTATTCCGCGGCGGACAGCCCGAACCCGTCCTGGTAGACATACGATGAAACGGAGATGTAAGCGAGCTGGGAGCCCGTGAACGTGCACATCATCAGCATGAACAGAAGGAAGCTGCGGTTCGCGGCCACCGCTCCGAGCCTGGAGAAAGTCCCGGCGATGCTGCCCTCGTACCTTTCGAAGGGAAGAGCCGCCGGCAGGAAATAACCCAGAAACAGGCAGAAAAGAGCGGTCCCCGCCGGGAACCAGAACGTCGCCCGCCACCCCCCGATGCCGATCAGAAGCGTGCCGATCACCGGAGCCAGTATCGGCCCGAGAATGCCTATCGCCGCGGTAACCGACAGCACGGATCTCATATCGTTTCCCGTGAAACAGTCTTTGATGAGCGCGAACGCCGCCGTCAGAGCGCCTCCCCCTCCCGCGGCCTGGATCATTCTGAGCGCGATGAATATCCGCACGTCGTCCGTGAAGCAGCAGGCGATGTTTGCCAAAGCGTATATCGCAAGCGAAGCGGACAGAACCTTCCTTCTTCCGTATTTGTCGGCCAGAGGACCGAGTATCAGAATGCTGAACGCTAGAACCAGCATGAAAAGATACAGAGACATGTTCAGCACGGACTCCGAGGTTCCGAAATCCGAGATCATGACCGGAAGCCCGGAGAGATACATGTCCGTGGATATGGGCCCGAACATGCTGAGGAGTATTATCAGCAGCATGAGGGGACGGCGGCCCAGCCTTGTCTCTATCATCCCGCATCCCGATATTTAAAGAATAAAAATAGGTTTGGAACTCCGTCCGGAATCGGCTCCGGTCTTTTCTGATCGATGAGATGTACTCTTCCTGGATGCGGACAACCTCCGTGCTGTCCGCCGCCGCGGAATAATCCTCGAGCAGGGCGCCGTTGAGCCTCATGAACTCCGGGGCCCAGTTGAAGCGGCCCAGAAACGTTTCCGCCTGCTCCCTCTGCCCCAGGATGTACAGGGAAGCCATCACGGCCTCGGCGCTGTTGAGCTCCATGGGCCTGCCCCAGTTGACCGGATTGGAAGCCAGAAGGTAGGGGAGAGCGCGCTCGTTAACATTCTTCAGCCTCGGAAACTGATCGATGTTGGTCCAGGTGAGATCCATCACGACCAGCCCCCTTCTCGCGTAGCGCAGATCCGCCGGGGACAGCGCCCGGTCGGAGAACGGGGAAAGGACGACAGAGCCGGACGGGATGCTCTTCAGAGTCTTGGCTTCCCTTCCCAGCCCGAACTTCAGCATGCGCTTGGCGGTGCATTTTCCCGGATCGCACTGGCATTTGTCGTAGATGATGACAGGAATCATGCGGACACCATGGATCTGAGCTTCTCCGGATCCTTCATATTGGTTTCCACCCAGTCCCTGACCTCTTCCATGGTTTTCAGATATTCGTCGTATAACTCGGCGTCGTCCGTGGCTTTGTATTCCTCTCTGGTCCTCATCGGGGCGCAGATCTGCCTCCCCTGCCAGGGAGTCCTTCCGGACCACTCGTCGAATACCGCTTTCTCCATGTAGACGACGATGTCGTACTCCTGATCCTTTCTGAGAATCTCCTGATCCTTGAAATCCTTGGAGACGCTTCTCCTGATATCCTCCCCGTTCTGATAGAGAACGGAGATCATCTCGCAGTCGACGAAATCCTTCTCCGGGCCGGCGCTGTAAACCTCGTACAGATCCGGATACGTCTTCGCGGCGAAATGCTCGGCGATCTGAGATACGAAATCGTTTTTCCTGTCGATAAAAAGAACTCTGATTCTGGAGCGTTTCTTCCCGAACATCGCAAATCCTCTCCTGCGTAATCGTAGATCGTAGATAACCGTTGTCAGTTCTCTTTCGAGAGGTTCCTCCAGGTTATTATTCCCCTCTGGACCGCGGTGAGGTTTCCGACGACGGCGAACCAGATCATCATAATCTCCATCCAGCAGATGTCGAAACCGTATATCTCGAAAGATCCGTACCCGGCCGCAGACATGATCAGCTGTATTATGGGAAAGATAGTGGAGAGGACGACCCTGTCCGCGCGCCCGAGCAGTCCGGCGTAAAGCCTCGGAGCCCCGACGGCCTGCGCCTGGGTCCCCATGTACGAGGTCAGAAGGACTCCGACCAGGGCGGCCATTCCCAGATACGGATTGCACCAGGAGCTTACCGCCACTCCGCCGATCATGAAGACGTCGGCGTATCTGTCGAACACGTGATCCAGATAATCCCCTTTGGCGGACGCCTTTCCAGCGAGTTTGGCTATTTTGCCGTCCAAAGCATCGAAATATCCGGAAATCAGAACGGCTGCCGCTCCGACTCCCAGCAGGTACCTGTATCCGTCGTATCCGCTGAAATAGAACAGAATCCCGCATACGGCCGCGATTATAAGGCCGATCCATGAAATAAGGTTCGGATTTACTCCGATCATCCGTTTCGCTACGGGCGCCAGCGCAAAATCCGCTCTCGCTCTCTGTCCGTCAAGAACCATTCTTCCATCTCCGAAGACCAGTTGACGCTTCCCGGAAGATATTTTCCGGTATTTCCGGAGAGAATATCCTCGGCCGCATCGGCGGCGCCGGCAGGCGTAACCGAGGTGCAATTTATCTCGAACACAGGTATATCGGTTTCGGCCGACTCGCACAAAATCACGTCGAGAATCTCCGATTCTGTGTTCTCCCTGACCTTCGCGCGGCTGTAGCCTCTCCTCTCCAGCCTCTCCGCCAGCACTTCCGGGGCGCATCTGAGAACAATGATAGTCCCGCAGTCCATGAAATGGGAGAGATGCCCCTCCATGATGACCGTTCCGCTCTTTTTCCTGTAAGGTTCCAAAGAATCGTTGAGAAGATCGAGATCGACTTCGTACGTGTCCCTGGACTCGTCCAGATTCCCGAGAAGGCCGGAGGAGCGGATGTGCGCGCTCAGGTCCAGAACCTCGTATCCTCTCCGGCGCAGCTCCTCCGCAACGGAGGTCTTTCCGGTCCCGGGAGTCCCGGTCAGAGCTACCAGCATCAGGAGATCTCCCCGAAATAAGGCTCCGCGCGTCCGATGACGTTATCCCATGAGGGAGTTCCCGTCAGGGGTCCGATGCTCTCGACCACGAACGACGCGGCGGCGGACGCTATGACCAGCGCCTCCGGAACCTTGTAACCGCGGTACAGAGCGGCATAGAATCCTCCTCTGAAGGAATCCCCCGCCCCGGTCACGTCGACGACCTTGTCCGCTTTGACGGCCGGAACCGACATAGTCTCGTTTTTGTACACCGCGAGGCTCCCCTCGGATCCCAGAGTGCAGACTATAAGATCGAGATCGGCGTCGAAAACGGAGCTTCCCAGATGCCTGCTCAGAGCATCCGACTCCAGCTTGTTGCAGAACAGCGCGTCCGCCATGGGGAGAGCCTCCCTGAAAGTGTCCGGGCCCCAGGCGTAATGGGACTCCTGAGCCGGATCCAGCGCCATCCTACGCCTCTTCAGCATCTTCATCGTGGATATGTAGTATCTGGGCTGGCCGGTGCAGAAATGCACGTATTCCGATTCCGAGGCGTTCTTCAGAAGCCTTACGCCCCTCTCCTCCAGAGAGTCCATCGGCCCCTGGTAGAACAGAACCATCTGCTTCGATTCCGGAGCGTCTACTATAATTGCTTTCGAAGTCTCTTTATCGTCCACGGCGACGAACTCGTCCGTGATGAGGGAGCATTCCTTCATGAGATCGCGGTATGCGACGGGAAAATCCTGGCCCACGAACGAGCACAGAGCGGTGGGGCATCCGAGTCTGGCGGCGGTGAGCGCGATGTTCATCCCGACTCCCCCGAGCACGGTCTCGGAAGAGGCGATCCTCATTGTTATCCCCTCGACGGGAAGAGAGGGTACCGTCATGATGTGATCGACGGTCGTGCTTCCGTACACGGTAAGAAAGGGCTTCATGTCCCCTCCCTCCACCCGGTGACGTATTCCTTCTGGATTTCTGTGAGGGAGTCTATCTCCACCCCCATGGATTCCAGCTTCACCGATGCAATTTCCCTGTCGATGGAGTCCGGAACGGAGTAAACCTGTCCTTTCATCTCCTTGTAATGCTGTGACATGTACACGATTCCCAGCGCCTGGGTGGCGAAGCTCATGTCCATGATCTCGGCGGGATGGCCCTGTCCGGCGGCGAGATTCATGAGACGGCCTTCCGCTATGAGGTAAAGCTTGCGCCCGTCCTTCATCCTGTACATATCGATGAAATCTCTTACCCGCTCATGCGAGACCGAGGCTTTCTCCAGATCCGGCTTGCTTATCTCGTTGTCGAAATGCCCGACGTTTCCCATCACGCACCCGTCCTTCATCAGGGCGATATGCTGTCCGGTGATGATGTCCTTGCACCCGGTGACGGTAATAATCATATCAGCGGTGCGGACGGCGTCCTCCATCTTCATCACCTGGAACCCGTCCATCAGAGCCTCGATTGCCTTCACCGGATCAATCTCGGTGACGGTGACGATAGCCCCGAGACCTTTGGCTCTCAATGCGACGCCTTTTCCGCACCATCCGTACCCGGCGACCACCAGCCTCTTCCCGGCGACGATGAGGTTCGTGGCGTTCATCCATCCGTCGAAAGCCGACTGTCCTGTTCCGTACCTGTTGTCGAAGAGGAACTTCATCTTGGCGTCGTTCACGTCCAGCACGGGAAATTTCAGCGCCCCCTCCGCGGCCATCGCCCTCAGGCGGACCACTCCGGTGGTGGTCTCCTCGTTGGCCGCCCTCACAGTCTCCAGAACCTCGCTGCGGGAGGTGTGGGACATAGCTATGAGGTCCGCGCCGTCGTCGATGATGAGATCCGGAGACATGTCCAGAACCGTGTTCAGGTTGCGGTAGTACTCCTCCTGGGTCTCCCACTTCTTAGCATAGACTTTCAGACCGTACTCCTCCCTGAGGGCGAGAGCGACGGAGTCGTCGGTAGACAGCGGATTGCAGCTGGCGAGACGGATCTCCGCCCCCGCGGCCGCGAGAGTTACTGCCAGCATCCCGGTTTTGGCTTCCGTGTGGAGCGCCATTCCCACCTTCAGGCCCTCCAGGGGCTTCTCCTCGGAAAAGCGTTCCCTGATTTTCTTAAGAACAGGCATGTGATCCTCGGCCCAGTGAAGCCTGAGCGTTCCTTTTTCCAGAAGTTCGTCCATTCAGTTTCCTCCTTTCTCGAATTCGGACATGAGATGCCGGCATATGCATTCCACGGTTCCCCTGCGCGTCTTTTCTGAAGAATACTCCGCGATGATCCTTCCGATCTCCTCCCGGTTTCCTCTGAGCTCTCCGGCGAATTTTATCATGTTTTCCAGAGCCCGGCTCATCTCGTCCGAAATGGGAACGGTAGCGGTGCGGGACGTGCGGGAGAGAGGATTCAGATCTATGGAAATGACGACTTTTCCCATGGAGACCAGCGCCTCGGCCCTGTCGCCGTCCTCGATGGGAACGACGATGACGTCGCTGGAGAATATTCCCTCGTCCGTGCACAGAGCGCGGTCGTGGTTGAGCCCCTTTATCCTGCGGTCCGGGTTCCTTCCGAGGACCTCGCGGGCGCCTTTGGACTCCAGATAGGAGATGAGACCTTCCATCCTCTCCGGCGTTCTGTGGAACAGATTCACTTCGATCTTAGCGCCGACGGCGGAGGCCAGAGCTATAAGGCCCTCCGGATCCAGAGCGGCGGCGTTGCCGTTCACGCAGACCACCGGGTTTCCGGCATTCAGAAGAAACGCCGCGGCGGCCCTCTCGGCGTCCAGAGCGGCATCCGTGCTGGTTTCGCCCATGAGATAATCGTACGCCTCCCCGCGGCCGTGAGAAATCAGACCGGTGGGGGTCACCAGACCCTTTTCGACCATCTCCGCAAGACGCTCGCGGGTCATGAGCGACTTGTACCTCGGGTGATCCTTAGGAATTTCCATGAGGGGTAAACCGCTGTCGGATATATTAGGTGCATCCGGATCCCGCCGGTCCGGTCCGCCGGATCAGGCGTTTTTCGTTTAACGCGCTTTGCACTCCGCGGCTCGCCGGCGACCGCTATAAACATATCGTACCTGTATATTGCCGGACTATGCCTGAAATCCGTATCGTCGTAGTCGGCGCCAAATTCGAGGGAAACGTCGGCGCAATCGCGAGATCCATGGCGAATTTCGATATAAAGGAACTTTATCTCGTGAATCCGTGCGAGATCGGAGACGACGCTTACAGGAGATCCAAGCACGGATCGGAGATACTGGACAGCGCATGCGTCGTGACCAGTCTCGAAGAGGCCGTAAAAGACTGCTTTCTGGTGGTGGGCACCAGCGGGATAACCACGAAGGGAGACAGAAACTACACCCGCGTTCCGGTTCCCGTCCGCGAATTCGCGGAGAACTGCAGAGGATACTCCGAAAAGATAGCGATTCTGTTCGGGAGAGAAGATATCGGGCTTCTTCAGGACGAGCTTAACCTGTGCGACGTGCTGATAACGATCCCCACAAGCGAAGAATACCCGATCCTGAACCTTTCCCATGCCGCGAACATCGTGATGTACGAGATGTTCCAGGCCTGCAGCGTGCCCAGAAGGCCGGAGCCCGCGGACAGAGCCGAGAAGGAAAGAATGTACGGATTTTTCAGCGACCTCATGGACGCCATCGAGTACCCGCCCAGCAGGAGAGACGCGACCAGAGTCATGTTCAGAAGGATGATGGGGCGCTCCATCCCCACGAAATACGAGTACAACACGATAATGGGCGTATTCGGAGACGCTTCGAAGATAATCAGATATGGTAAAGTATGGGAAAAGAAGTGAAATCCGATTCCCACAGCGAAAAAAACGCGAGGAATCTGGATCCTTCGGCGTCTTCCCTGTGTATTATGTCCGGCAGAATGCCGGAAATGCCGGCGATTTTGTCCGTTACCGCCCTGGATTCGATGTCGCTGAAGTCCGATCCGACCGCGACCACGATCCTTCCGGAATAACCGTCCATGTTTCCGACCGCGAACGAAACCATCTTCTCGGCCGCGGCGGCGGGATTGGCGTCAGATTCGTATACGAAAGTATAGGTTTTATGCGGGAATGTGGTGTAAAACGGGCCGCTGAGAAGATCGGCGATGGATTTCACTGCAAAGAATAAAGAATTGGCCATCCTGGTGAAGACCCAGCGCGCTTCCGTGTCGGGGTTCATCATCAGCATGGTCTGCTCGTCCGAAAGAAACATCCTGTCGGCGAACGCGGAGATTCCCTCTATGTATTCTTTCATGTCTCCGCGGCGTCTGTCTTCGAATTTCAGGGGAAGCCCCATTATAACCACGGTTCTGCAGCCGCATTCCCTGGCGGCCTCCAGAATGACCGGGGCCATTCCGGTTCCGGTTCCCCCGCCGGCCATCAGAAACAGTAGCACGGTGCGGTAATTCCGGAAAACCTGTTTCAGGGCCTCCGAATTCTCTCTTACTATTCCCGACGCGAGAACCATGTCCCCGCGGGTGCCGGGATCTCCGGAATTGCGGGAATAGGTGACGCTGCGCCCGTCGGTATTGATCCTCATCAGCGGATATCCCAGTCTGGATTCGTTTCCCTCGAGCGTTCTGCAGGCTCCTCCGCCGCAGGCTACGGCCAGAACCGTCCCGCGCGCCCGAATGCTGTTCTCCGAATCCATAAAAACCGACCCCCGGGAGGGGGTAAAGGGTTTTGATTGCCAGTTAGGCCAACCTTCTCATCCGAACAGGGCGGAGAGTCCGGCTGCAGCCTCTTCCTCGCTGACAGTCTCCTCTTCGGGTTCCTCAGCTGCTGCAGGGGCTTCTGCGGCGGCTGCGGCGGCGGGAGCGGCACCGGCGGCAGGGGCAGCGGCGAATGCTGCGCTTGCGATGGCCTCTTTGATGTCTACTCCGTCGAGGGAGGCTATCAGTGCTTTGATCTTGGCTGCATCAGCTTCGACTCCGGCGGCAGTGAGAACGGCTTTGACAGCGTCCTCGGTGATTTCCTTGCCAGCAGAGTAGAGAACCATTGCACTGTAAATATACTCCATTTATTTCAACTCCTTAATTTTAGCCGAATAATGCACTGAGACCAGCGGCTGCTTCTTCTTCGCTGACCTCTTCTTCTTCATCTTCCACGCTCTCCTGGACGGCCGGAGCGGACTCGGCAGCTTTAGCGGAAGCTGCGGCGGAAGAGCTGAGTCTTGCCGCGATCGAGTCGTTCGAATAGCCGCTCACAGAAGCGAGAGACAGCATCTGAGCATCTGCCTTCGCCAAGAGCATGCCGATATTATCTTTGGTCGGTATCGCGGCTGTTAACGAAAGGCCGATAGCCTCCCTGAACGCCTTAGCGATGAGCGGCACAATGGTTTCCTTTGTGGGGAACGCGATGTATACGCCCAGCGACAGTGCGTTGCGAGCAGCCGTAGCGAACATTGATGTGTAGTAGTCTTCGGGGATATTCAGGACGTCCCTCTTGTAGATCACTCCGTCTTCGTAAGCGGCCCTGAGGTCCATACCTACGATCATGGGGAGAATCTCGAGTTTGGGAAGCATCGCCGCCACGGGTCCGGAGATCGGCTCCCCGGCTTTGACGAGCGTGGTATCCTTTTTGACTGCTATCTTTCCTGCTTCGATTGCCGCAGGAATGCCTATTTTCTGAAGTTCACCGATAATCGGGCCGGGTCCGAAGGGAGTGGGTCCCTTGGGTACAACGATATCGAAAGGTGCCAGCTGTCCCTCCTTTGCAGGAGCTGCAGTCTTGGTCGATTCAAGCTTCCTGAAAAGCTTGAAAGGATCGATGTCTGTGGTGACAACCGCGCACTGCCCGTGAACAGAATCCAGAAGGCCTTTGATTCCGGGTTTCTCCTCGGCGATCTCTTCAATGGCGAGGCGTATGAGTTTGTCCTTCGTCATTTTGAGCTTCGCGTGGGACCTGAGTCCGGCCCTCATCGACTGGATCTGCTGTCCGGGGATTCCCGCCATGTCTACAATAGCCACGACGGGGTACTCGCGCATATCCTGTACCAGCTCGCTTACCATGTCCTTTTTCCAAGCTGCGACGTGTGCCATCTTTGAACCTCCTTACAATGCGATCTTCTCCGCAGGTCCCATCGTGGTCTTGACGTATGCGGAAGCGATGTTGTGCCTTCCTTTTTCAAGGTGGGCTTCGACACGCTTGATGATGAGATCGATGTTGTCAGCGATCTCTTCCGCGCTCATCTCGACGTTTCCGACGGGTGCATGGAAGGTCTTCCTGTCTTTCGTCCTGATGGTTACAGACTTGCGGAGGCTCTCGATCATCGGGCTGGGATCTGCTCCGGGCGCGATGGGCTTAGGCATTTTTCCGCGGGGACCGAGAACGGTACCGAGTCTCTTACCGACTACCGCCATCAGAGGGGCTTCGGCAATGAAATAATCGATCTCGTTAGCGATCTTTTTAGCCTGTTTCTTGTCGCCCGCGATCTCGCCCAGTTCTTCGGGCGTGATTACGCGGTCGGCCACGTCTTTGGCTTTCAAGGCAAGTTCGCCACCACCAATGACACAGATCTTAACCGCTCTCCCGCGGCCGCTCGGGAGGATGATATCCTCGGTGATACGGTTCTTGGGAATAGTGAGGTCGACATCCGTGAGATTGATGGCCAACTCAACCGTCTCAGTAAATTTGCGCTTCTTCGCACTATCCAGTGCTTTCTGCACAGCAATTACGGTTGGTTTTTCTGCCAATACAATTCCTCCTCGTAGTACATGCGAGTCATAGACTCTCCTACAAGCAGAGTTCCTTACACGGGTCTTATATTTATAACCTTGTCATGAGACGGCTGCGGAATTCAGAAAAAGGCCCGGAATCCGGCCCGGTCTCCTCAGCGCGGCGTAACAGAATGCGGCCGTCGGGATGCGTTGCTGTCCAGAAGCCAGTCGATAACGTTGACCACCTTCACGCCCTCGTCGTTCCCGAGCCCGAACCGATCCATCGTCAGAATGATCTTCTCGTAGTTGTCCCTGACGGATTTCAGAGGTCTGATCTCTCTGTCGTACGTTTCCTCCGCCATAACCGTCACAGATACCTGATAATATCTCACCGTATCCCCCTTTATCGCGGTAAAATCCACTTCCTGATCGCGGAAACTGCCCGAAAAAACCCTGTATCCTCTGCGGAGAAGTTCGAAAAAGACTGCGTTTTCCAAAGGCGCGCTGATATCGCGCAGCTCGCCGGGATTGACGAGAATGCTCCTGGCCCCCAGATCTGTGGCGTAATACTTTCCCTTGGAGAAGGATACTTTCTTTCCCCCGATATCGTATCTGTCGGCATGGTAGAAGAGATGCGCTTCCAGAATTACCCCCAGGTACTTGCGCACGGTGTCGTCGGACAGTCCGGTCGCCTCCGAGATTCTCTCCGCGTTCGTAACGTTGCGGATGTTCGAATACAGAAATCTGCATATGGAATTCAGTCTGCCGGTCTTTCCCGAAACGCGCGACAGAATGTCTTTCATCATCACGGTGCTGTATATTCCCTCCGACTGGGCGCGGCAGATCCTCTCCCCCCTGTCAGGTTCCGTCGAAGGAAGAGATCCGTAGCGAAGAAACTGAACGAATCTTTTCTCGGGATCGCCGCCGTGAAGCTCCATGTATTCTCTGAACGACAGAGGCAGGATCTCCACCTCCATGTATCTGCCTGACAGTTTGGTTGACAGTTCGGATGACAGCATTCTGGAATTGGAGCCGGTTATATAGACGTCGCAGTCACCGCGTGCGACGAGCATTGCCACCACGCGTTCCAACCCGTCCGCATCCTGAATCTCGTCGATGAAGATGTAATGCAGGCCCTTGTTTCCGAGACATGGATTCAGCATGTTTCTGAGCTCTTCCGAATCCGTTTCTTTTCCCAAAAGGTCCAGATCGATGTAGCAGACGGACTCCTCCGGTATTCCCTGCGAACGGAGATTGTCCATATGCTGATGCATTACCGTGGTCTTGCCCGTTCTGCGCATACCGGTTATAACTTTGACAAGATCGGTCTTTCCTGCCGAATCCTGAAGTATCTGAAGATAGTCCTGCCTTTTTATCTCCATATTATCAGGGATATATTGCTCTGTTATAAATTATCCCTGATATTTTAGGTAAAAATAGGATTATATGCATTTTTCCCTAATTTATTCGTGAGATTGAACTGACGGTTCAGGACGGGAGCCGGTACATCCGGAAATCTGATATTCCGGCCCTCGGACTCTCAAAACCGGCCTCGCTTTTTGCTAAACAGGGACGAAAGATCACCTTTTGGAATATTCCAAACACTGTCTGGAAAATTATGCCCGTGAAATCCGCATTCTGGAATAGCCCGAGAATTCAGCAACGACCGGATTCTTGATGAATTCCAGGCCCTTCTCCCTCTCATCCCAGACGTTTTCAGACATCATATCCCGCTTGACCGGTTCGGATGACTGCGTCAGGAGGTGCCTGTCGTAGTATCGAGCGGATTGTTCCTGTCCGGAGTCCTGATGATCCATGACTCCTCTGTTGACTGACGGTGATACCGGGCCCTTGCATCATCATCGATGACTCTCATAAGTTCGGCATAGCGGGACCATGTCAGGACCGGAGATCCTGCAGACAGCGTCTGCAAAATCCCTGGGATTTTACGCTGAGTATCTTGTACTTCCTGAAATTCAGGAATTCGTCGACCGACTGCACAAACTGCTCCGTTGTGAAGCCCTGGCCGCCCTCATTCTGAACTATTTCCACTATGGAAACGGTTGACCCTTGCTCCGGTTCCCCTTACGAGAAAATATTGGATGTGTGTTTCGATATGGAGGGAACATTCACATCGAACAAGCGTGCCATGCCTTTCGCGAAATCCGAATGTTCTCCTCTTTTACGATGACATTGACGCCCGAACCGTCGTCCAGCAGATAGATAATAGAATTAAGCGGATTACTCATTTGATGACCTCGTTAAATGAAAGAAGTCTGTACCTGCAGCATTTGTGTCGTTTTTACGAGCGGCAATCTCTGAAGAAAGTCCGTTGCATAAATCATCACGTCATGAGTCTGACTTATCAAATGTATTAGCACCTGACCTCGCCACATGATGCTCGATTTTGTCATGCTGGCTCATTCGACATTCGATGCCGCCCATGGCTTTCGCTGACCGCCTTCGCCGAATCCGGCACGCAGGTGACCGATTCTCAGGCCCTGATAGGCCCCCATAGGGGGCCCTTGGCCCCGATATTGGTGAAAATCTCCTCAGATACGAGGTCCCAATTGCTGAAGACCGCCTTCTTGCAGACCCCTTTCTCGACGATCCTCGTAACTGTCAAATGGCTCGGCGACCACACTATGGATTCCGTGCAGGGCTTCTCGACGGACGTCCTGCGCCTTCCGCGCTCCGTCACAGTCTTGCGGACCCCTTTCATCTCGTATCTGGCCATGGCTATGGACACTTCAGACAGAAGGGCCAGCAGCATGGACCCCCTGATGGAGGACTCGTTCCATACCTTCAGCGGCTTGATTCCCGTCACCCTCTTCAGCGAATGGATAAGGTGCTCCACGGTGGCCCTGGCACGGTACTTGTCCAGAGCCTCCGCAGGTGTCAATTGGCTGGAGGATTCGAGCTTGAATAATCCCGCGCGGGGACCCATGACTTCCCTTACCAGCCCCTCGCGCTCCTCGTCCGTGAACTCCGGCTTCCTCTGCTGGGACACGGTGACCTGGACGTCCGCAAGGACATTCCTCTTCACGGCCACGAAATCGGACTTGCGGAGCCTCCCGCTCTCGTAGATCGTCATGGCGCTTATCATGCGGTCGACGCTCGAATTAGGCCTTCCAAGCGGACGCGATCTCGTCATGGACGGGCCTTTCCAGGAGCCGGACGAACATTTCCTCAGGAGGCAGAGGGTAGCATTCGGATAATGCTCAGCCGATGTCTGATGGTATTGCCCACCAAGAAACGGTTATATTGCCACCATATGATCAACCCGCGATCTAATGAGGGTTTATCTCGATAATTGTGCTTTCAATCGCCCGTATGATAGCCCGTCCCATGTCAGGATAGTCAATGAAGCCAATTCCAAAATGGCCATCCAACGTCAGATAGCCTCTGGCAGAATCGAACTCGCTGTATCATTCATGTTGTTCGCTGAAACAAAAAGATGCCCCAATGCCATGGCCAGAGAATACAATCTTGCTTTCATGAAGAAGAATCAGAAAGCATATATCGGTTCCTCTGAAGAGAATAGGCTCAGGCCGTTGATAGCAGAGATCGTATCGACTGGCATAAAGGCTGCCGATGCCACTCACATCGCATGTGCAATCCTATCTGAGTGCGATTATCTCATAACCACTGATGACAGGATGCTGAAGTACAGAGACCCTAGGATAAAGATAATAACTCCAACGGACATGGTGTATATAATGGAGGTATGAAAATGGACTCTGATATCCGTGTCTACACATCCGATGAGATCATGGTGCTCGGCATGAAATGTCT
>JAEEKU010000061.1 GCA_016282555.1 Methanomassiliicoccaceae archaeon | reverse complement strand
ATCCTGAGCAAGATGGACAAGGGACAGCCCTTCGATCAGGCTCTCAAGGAGGCGCAGCAGCTGGGGTACGCCGAGACCGATCCCACCAACGATATAGAGGGATACGACAGCGCCTGCAAGGTCGCCATACTGGCCAACGCCGTGTTCGGCAGAAACGTCACCTTCGGGGACGTCCGCATAACCGGCATCACCTCGATAACCGAGGAGGCGGTGTCGATGGCCGCTTCCCGCAACATGGTCATCAGGCTCATCGGGGAGATTTCCGAAAGCAAGCTGGAGGTCGGTCCGAGGCTGGTTCCCAGAGGGCATCCCCTGGGAATCACCGGAACCCTGAACACCGCCCAGATATTCACGGATCTCGCGGGGCCGGTCACGGTTACCGGCCGCGGCGCCGGACGTCTCGAGACAGCGTCGGCGATACTCAGCGATCTCACGGCGATCATGGAAAAGAGAACCGGAGCCCCTCATGAGAAGAATAAAAGTCTATGATACGACGCTCCGCGACGGGGCCCAGTCCGAGGGTATTTCATTCTCATGCAGGGACAAGCTGGATCTCGTGAGGAAGCTGGACGCCTTCGGAATGGATTTCATCGAGGGAGGGTGGCCCGGATCGAGCCCCAGAGACGACAGTTTCTTCTCGGAAGCCGCCTCCCTTGAACTGGAGAACAGCAGTCTGGTCGCATTCGGGAGCACCTGCAGATACGGTACGGAACCGGAAAACGACGCGAATCTCGCCGCGCTGTCATCGTGCTGCGCGGAATGGTGCTGCATATTCGGAAAGACATGGGATCTCCACATCAGAGAGGCTCTGAAGATATCGCCGGAGGATAATCTCTCGATCATCGAGAACAGCATCCGCTTCCTCAGGGATTCCGGAAAGAGAGTGATGTTCGACGCGGAGCACTTCTTCGACGGATACAGATCCGATCCGGATCTGACGGCGGAAGCGGTCCGCGCCGCGGAGAAAGCCGGCTCGGAGTGGATAGTCCTGTGCGATACCAACGGAGGATCCCTTCCCGGATACGTTTACGAGAGCGTTAAGGAAATATCGGGAAAAGTCTCCGTCCCTCTGGGCATCCACTGCCATAACGATTCCGATCTGGCCGTCGCGTGCACCTTGTCCGCCGCCGAGGCCGGATGCGGCATGGTCCAGGGAACCGTCAACGGGATAGGGGAGAGATGCGGAAACACCAATCTGTGCACCCTTCTGCCTAATCTTTCCATAAAGATGGGAATGGATCTCGGAAAAATCGACATCAGGGCGGTGACCGAGCTGTCCAAGTACGCCGGGGAGATCGCCAACACCGTTCCGGATCCGAATATGCCCTACGTCGGAAGCCGCGCCTTCGCCCACAAAGGGGGGATCCACGTCTCGGCGATAGCCAGAAATCCGTCCACCTACGAGCATGTGCCGCCGGAGTCTGTGGGCAACGCCCGCAGGATACTGGTCTCCGACATGGCCGGCAGAGCCAGCATAGCCGAGAAGCTGAAGCAGCTGGGGATGGACAGCGGCGGGGACAAGGATATAGCGGATACGATCAAGAACCTGGAATCCGAGGGATACACCTTCGAGGGAGCGGACGCCAGCTTCGAGCTTCTCGTGAGGCGCATGAGAAAGGAGATAGAGCCGGTTTTCGGAATCGAAGGGTTCAGAGTATACACCGACAGCAGCGGGGAGAACGGAACCGTCTCGGAGGCCAGCATCAAGGTGACCGATCTGAGGGGGAACATGGAGCACACCGCCGCGGACGGAAACGGCCCCGTCAACGCACTCGACAACGCCCTCCGCAAGGGGCTGAAGTGCTTCTTCCCTGAACTTGCAAGTGTCAGGCTCACGGATTACAAGGTCCGCGTGCTGAACGAGGGCGAGGGAACCGGAACCGGGGTGAGGGTGCTGATAAGATCCACCGACGGAAAGGAGGACTGGACGACGGTCGGGGTCTCGGTGAACATAATCGAGGCGAGCGTGAACGCGCTGAAGGATTCGCTGGAATACGCGCTTATAAGACAATACAATTACGGGAGACGATCCGATGAACAGAGTGATAGTGACACTGACGGGAAAGGACAAGGTTGGCATCATCGCAGCGGTATGCACCTACTTCTCCGATAACAACATCAACATACTGGATATCAAACAGACCACGGTACAGGAATTCATAAACATGATGATGATCGTCGATATGGACGGGTACGCGGGCACGTTCGAATCGATGTCCAGAGGGCTTTCCGGAGTCGGAGAGAAGATCGGCTGCGTGATAAAAGCCCAGCGCGAAGACATCTTCGACATGATGCACAGGATATGATATCCCATGATCGAGCTGAAAGAGGTGCTGGAAACCAACGAGATGGTCCTTCACGAGAATCTCGACGTGAGGACAATCACCATGGGGATAAGCCTGCTGGACTGCATAGACTCCGATCTGGACAGGCTGTGCTCCAATATCTATTCCAAAATCACTCGTCTCGCCAGAGATCTGGTGGCGGTCGGGAACGAGATAGGGCTGGAGTACGGGGTCCCGGTTATCAACAAAAGAATATCGGTGACTCCCGTTTCTCTCATAGGAGGATCCGCGTGCAAAACTCCGGAGGACTTCGTGAAGATCGCGAAGACGCTGGATTCGGCGGCCGGGGATACCGGAGTCAACTTCATCGGGGGCTACTCCGCTCTCGTCCAGAAAGGAATGACGCCCTCGGACAGGAATCTCATAGAGTCGATACCGGAGGCGCTGTCCGCAACGGAGAGAGTCTGCTCGTCAGTGAGCCTTGGATCGACGAAGGCCGGCATCAACATGGACGCCGTGCGGATCATGGGAAGAATAGTCAGGAAAACCGCGGAATACACCGGGGACAAAGATTCCCTGGGATGCGCCAAGCTGGTCGTGTTCTGCAATCCGGCCGACGACAACCCGTTCATGGCGGGGGCGTTCCACGGTGTTACGGAAGCGGACTGCGTCCTGAACGTGGGAGTCAGCGGTCCCGGGGTGGTGAAGACCGCCCTGTCCAAAGTGAGAGGGGAAAGTTTCGAAGTTTTATGCGAGACGATCAAAAAAACCGCGTTCAAAATAACCAGAATCGGGCAGCTGTATGCTAAAGAAGCATCGAAGAGACTGGGAGTCCCCTTCGGGATAGTGGATTTGTCTCTGGCTCCGACGCCGGCGGTCGGCGACAGCATCGCGGATATCATCTGCGAGATGGGAATGGAATACGCCGGAGCGCCCGGAACCACCGCGGCTCTGGCGATTCTCAACGATCAGGTGAAGAAGGGCGGAATAATGGCTTCTTCCTATGTCGGAGGGCTCAGCGGGGCGTTCATTCCCGTGAGCGAGGACAGATCCATGGAGGAGGCCGCCGCGATAGGCGCCCTGACCCTCGAGAAGCTGGAAGCGATGACCTGCGTCTGCTCCGTGGGCCTGGACATGATCGCCGTGCCGGGAGATATACCGGAGACGACGATCTCCGGGATAATCGCGGACGAGATGGCTATAGGAATGATAAACCAGAAGACCACTGCCGTCAGGATCATTCCGGTAATCGGCAAATCCGCCGGAGAAACCGCCGAATTCGGAGGGCTTCTCGGGAGCGCCCGCATAATGGCCGTGAACAGATACGGATGCGGCGGCTTCGTGGATCGCGGCGGAAGGATTCCCGCTCCGGTTCATAGTTTCAAAAACTGAATCACGGCCCGGTTGCGTGAGCGCCGGGTCCGCACTTTATTATTTTCGAAAAACCGTAAAAGAAAAAGGTTGCGGCACATGGTGCCTTGAGAAAGGTGGGGGCAGAGGGATTTGAACCCTCGTCAGCGGGTTTCCACTACGGGGGGAGCTACCCCCCGCGGAATTATGAGTCATCGCTCCAGTTAATCATCAACTGGTCAGCAAACCCATTTACAATCACTCTCAATAACTGGAGCCCACCAGTCTGCCAGGTTAGCCTATACCCCCTGGGAGTGTGATCGAGCAGCGATCACTTCTTACGCATCTTTGCTGCTCTCTTTCTTCTTCTCTTTTTCTTCTT